>NZ_JBLRWX010000147.1:0-6292 GCF_047921035.1 Natronococcus sp. | reverse complement strand
TCTCGGGTTTGAGCTCGTCGGGGAGCTCGACGCGGGACAGGCGGTCGCGCGCGCCGGCTACCGTCTCGCCGAGTCGATCGACGGCATCGGCGTACTCTGTTGGATTCGGATCGGCCCCGCGGTTGATCGCCCGGTCGATGATCTCGACCCGGTCCGCGACGTCCCGGCAGCCCTCGACGGTCGCCTGGAGGGCGAACCGGTCCCGAAGCTGCGGTCGAAGGTCGCCCTCCTCGGGGTTCATCGTCCCGATCAGCGTGACGTTTGCGGGATGGGAGACGCTGATGCCGTCGCGCTCGACGGTGTTGACGCCGCCGGCCGCCGCGTCCAGAACGACGTCGACGAGGTGGTCCTCGAGCAGGTTGACCTCGTCGACGTAGAGGATGCCGCGGTTCGCGCGGGCCAACAGCCCGGGATCGAACTCGGCCTCGCCGGCGAGGGCATCCTCGACCGAGAGCGTCCCGACGACTCGATCGCGGGTCGCTCCGAGTGGGAGCGTGACCAGCGGCACGAGCCGCGTCTCGACGGGCAGCTCGTCGGAGTCGCGCTCCCGGCAGTCCGCACACTGCAGACTCGGATTGTCGGGGGCGCAGCCGTACCGGCAATCGGCGACGGCGCGCTGTTCGGGGAGGAGATCGGCGAGTCCCCGGACCGCGGTCGACTTCGCCGTGCCCTTCTCGCCCACGATCAACGCGCCGTCGAGCGCGCCGTTCGCGGCGACCGCCAGTAGCACGCGCTTGAGCTCCGACTGACCGACGATCGCCGGAAACGGGGTCGACGACAGCTTTTTGCCCCCGGCGTTTGCAACCATAGTTGCGTTAATACAATAGAGGTTTAAAAATTCGATGACACGCATCGGGATCTACACCGCGACGGAGAACGAACTCGGATCGATCGGACGTGCGGCCGGGCGCCTCGAGGACGTCAAACTGGTCGTTCGCTCGGAGAGCGACCTCGCCGAGGAGGCCGCGATCGAGGCGTTCGTCGACGAACTACGCGACGCCGACGCAGCGATTCTTTGGCTGCACGGCGCCGAGGACAGCATGCCGGGCTACGACTACGCGACGGGCGCGCTCGAGGAGGCGAGCGTCCCGCTGATCGTCAAGGCGACCGGCGACGTCTTCGCCCTCGAGGACACGACGGTCACCGCCGAGCACCGCGAGCGGGTCTGTGAGTACCTCGAGCGGGGCGGAACGATCAACGTCGAGCACTGCTGTCGGTTCCTCGCGAGCGAGTACGGCGACCGGGAGGACGATTACGAGGAGCCGACTGAACTCCCCACGGAGGGGGTCTACCACCCCGACCATCCGGGAATCGGCTACGAGGAACTGCTCGAGACCCACGACCCGGGGAGGCCGACCGTGGCGGTCTGGTTCTACGAGTCCCACTGGACCCACGAGAACACCCGTTACGTCGACGCCCAGGTCCGGGCGCTCGAGGAGCAAGGGGCGAACGCGCTGCCGATCTTCTGTAACCCCGCCACGGACACGGACGAACAAGAAGATGCGGAGTGGGTGACCGACGAGTGGCTGCTGGACGGGGCGGGGCAACCGGTCGTCGACGCCGTCCTCTCCTCGTTTATGTTCTCGCTGTCGATGGACAAGCGCGGCCGCAGCGCCAGTGATGAGGGTAACTCGGCCGAGGACGTCTTCCTCGACCGACTCGGCGTCCCCGTCCTGCAGACGGTCACGACGATGCGGTCCCGGTCGCGCTACGAATCCAGCGACACGGGCGTGATGGGGTTCGAACTCGCGCTCTCGGTCGCTCTGCCGGAGTTCGACGGCAACGTTATCACGCACCCCATCTCGGGGAAAGAACGCACCGACGATGCGGCCGGGATCGGGTCGGCGCCGAAACACCACTTCCCGATCGAGGACCGGATCGACCACGCGACGCGGCTCGCCGTGAACTGGGCCGAGCTCCGGTACACACCCAACGAGGAAAAACGGGTCGCCGTCGTCCTGCACAACTACCCCCCGAGCGACGACGGAATCGGCACCGCGTTCGGGCTCGACTCGCCGGAGTCGACCGTGAACCTGCTCGAGGAGCTGGACGCCAGAGGATACGACCTCGGTGACGAACCGCCCGAGGACGGGCAGACGCTCGTCGAAACGCTCACCTCGCAGCTCACCCTCGAGGACCGGTGGGTCGCGCCCGAGGACGTCCGCGAGCTGTCGGTCGACGTCGTCTCCACCGACACCTACCGGGCGTGGTTCGCCGACGCCGACGAGCGGTTTCGAGAGCACGTCCGCGAGGAGTGGGGCGAGATTCCCGACCGGCCGTTTGCGATTCCGGGCGTCGAGTTCGGCAACGTCCTCGTCACGGTCCAGCCCCCGCGCGGGTTCGGGATGGACCCCTCGAAGGTGTACCACGACTCCGACCTGCAGCCGCCCCACGACTACTACGCGTTCTACGGCTGGCTGCGCAACGAGTTCGGCGCCGACGGAGTAGTCCACCTGGGCACCCACGGCAGCCTCGAGTGGCTCCCCGGCAAGACGGTTGGGCTCAATGGAGAGAGCGCACCCGACCAGCTGATCGACGACCTGCCGAACGTCTACCCGTACATCGTCAACAACCCAGGGGAGGGGACCCAGGCCAAGCGACGGTCGTACGCGGCGATCGTCGACTACCTCACGCCCGTCATGCGGGTCGCCGGAACGTACGACGAGCTAGCCGAGCTCGAGGAACTCGCCAACCAGTACCGCGAGGCCGGGATGGAGGACGCCCGCGCCGACAGCGGCGAGCACCTCGAGGAGCTGATCCGGGAGACGGTCGAGGAGCTCGACCTCGCCGTCGAACTCGGGATATCGGGGACGATCGACGAGAAGGCGGACGTCCGCGGTCCGAACGAAGCAGGTTCCACGCTCGCGGAGGGGGATGTCGACGGCGATACGGTCGAGATCGACGACCTCGTCGAACGCGTCCACGAGTACCTCACCGACGTCAAGTCGACTCAGATCCGGCTGGGGCTCCACACGATGTCCGAGCCGCCCGCGGACGACCGGCTCGTCGAGTACCTCGTCGCGCTCACCCGCCTGGAGAATCCCGGCGCGCCGAGCCTGCGCGAGAGCGTCGCGGGCGTCCTCGGGGTGGACTACGAGACGATGCTGAACGCACCCGGCGAGTACGACGAGGACCTCGGGATGACGTACGCCGAAGCCGCCGACGAGGTGCGGGAGACGAGCCTCGAGCTGGTCGAGACGCTGGCCGAACACGGGTTCGACATTCCCGAGTCCGAGCGAGGTGCTGGACCGGAGGACGAGGTGAACATGAACCTGCTCGTCGTCGACCTCGAGACGATCGGCGACGCCCGCGCGACGTCAGGCGCCCACGACGACCTCCGGGAGGTGTTGGCCTACATCTGCGAGGAGGCCCAGCCCCGCGTACAGGGGGCGGAGAACGAGGTGCCTCGCACCGCCGACGCCCTCTCAGGGGCGTACGTTCCGCCTGGCGGCTCGGGCGCGCCGACCCGCGGCGGCGTCGACCTGCTGCCGACCGCGCGGAACTTCTACACGCTGGACCCCCGGAAGGTTCCCGCCAAACCTGCCTGGCAGGTCGGCCGCGAGGTGGCGGAGGGAGTGCTCGAGCGTCACCACGCCGAGGACGGCGAGTATCCCGAAGAAATCGGCGTCGTCGCCTGGGGCACTCCGACGGTTCGCACCCGCGGCGAGACGATTGCTCAGGTGCTCGCGATGATGGGCGTCGAACCCAGCTGGACCGACGCGGGTCGGATCGACGACGTCGAACCGATCCCCCTCGAGGAGCTCGACAGGCCGCGAATCGACGTGACGACGCGGGTCTCGGGGCTGTTCCGGGACGCCTTTCCCGCCGCGGCCGGGGTCATCCACGACGCGGTCGACGCCGTGGTCGACCTCGACGAATCCCACGAAATGAACTACGTCAAGAAGCACGTCGAGGAGGAGGCCGCGGAGTTCGAGCAGGAAGCAGGGCTGGCGGAGTCCGAGGCCCGCGAGGCCGCCAAACACCGCGTCTTCACGACGAAGCCGGGCGGCTACGGCGCCGGGACGAACAAGGCCGTCGACGAGGGCAACTGGGACGACCGCTCGGATCTCGCCGAGGTGTACGTCCAGTGGGGCGGGTACGCCATGGGCTCGCGAGGACGCGTCTCGGACGCCCACGACGCCTTCGAACGTCGCCTCTCGAGCGTCGACGCCACCGTGAAGCTCGAGGACACGATGGAGCAAGACGAGTTCGACTCCTCGGACTGGTACGCCTTCCACGGCGGGTTCATCTCGGCGGTGAGCGAGATCGCGGGCGAGGAGCCCGCCTCCTACGTCGGCGACTCCTCGGATCCCGATAACGTTTCGGTCTACACCAACGAGGAGAAGGTCCGAAAGGCGATGCGCTCGCGGGTGCTGAACCCCGACTGGCTCGAGTCGATGGAAGAACACGGCTACAAGGGCGCGGGCGACCTCTCGACGACGGTCGACGTGACGCTGGGCTGGGACGCCACCACGGGGGTCGTCTCGGACACGCTCTGGACCGAGATCGCCGAGAAGTTCGCCTTCGACGACGCTCGCCAAGCGTGGATGCGCGAGGTCAACCCGTGGGCCCTCGAGTCCATCACCGACACGCTGCTCGAGGCGATCGAGCGCGACCTGTGGGACGCCGACGACGAGACCGTCGACCGCCTGCGCGACCTGAACCTCACCGTCGAGGGCGACCTCGAGGCCCGAACGACCAACGAGGTCGTCGGCGCGGAGGTGTCCGACGATGACTGAAAGCGAGTACGACGAGGAGTACGCCGATCTCGGGGCGACGACGGAGAACGCCATGGAGATCGCCGAGACGAGCATGGACATCGTCCGGGAATTCGTCCCCGACGAGACACTCGCCGATCGGGTCCGCCAGAAGTCGGTCCACTCGATGGGCGATATCGAGTTCCAGCACCTGCTCGAGTTCACCGGCAGCGACGAACTCGGCGACGACGAGGACGCCCCCGTCCGTGCCGGCGCCCGCGCGGTGCTCGTGGAGGCGACGATCGTCACGGACATCACGATGGCCAAAGCCGGGGTTACGGGCCGGGGCCACGACTGCGAGACCCGCAAGGCGATCGGCAACGGGGCCGAACTCGCGGCGGAAACGGGAATGACCCGAACCGCCGCCTCGGTGCTCGAGCTCGACAAGCGGGGCGTCTACGACGGCGCGATCGCGGTCGTCGGCAACGCGCCGACGGCGGCGTTCGCGCTCGCGGACTGCATCGAGAACGGAACTCGCCCCGCGGTGATCGTCGCGACGCCCGTCGGCTTCGTGAAAGCCGAGGAGAGCCGCCAGCGCGTTCGCGAGGTCAGCGCGGAGTACGGCGTGCCGGCGATCACGAACGTCGGTCGCCGCGGCGGGAGCGGCCTGGCGGCCGCGCTGACGAACGAGCTGATCCACGTCGCGAGCGACGTGCGGACGGACGGGCTCGAGCTGGATCTCGCGGCCGAGACGCGAGCTGCTCGAGCGAGTGACGGCGCGACCGGGAACGACGAGGGGCGATGAGCGACGAGTACGACCTCGAGGCGGGCCCCGATCCGGCGACGTTCGCGGCCGGGAGCGCGGAGCCCGACGTCGACGAAGCGGCCGACGACCCCGTCTACGTCGTCGGCGTCGGGCCGGGGAACCTCGAGTACCTCACGCCTCGCGGCGAGCGCGCGATCCGGGAGGCCGACGTCCTCGTCGGCTTTACCACGGTCGTCGAGTTCGTCGAGGAGCTGACGGACGCCGACCTGCTGACCTGCGGCTACCGGGACGAGGCCGAGGCACTCGAGGCGTTCGGCGAGCGGGTCGCGGACGGAGAGCGCGGTGTGGCGGTCGCGATGGGCGACCCGAACCACTCGGGCTACCAGTTCGTCGGGAAGGTACAAGACGCCGTGCAGAGACGTTCGAAGGGGTCCCAACGGAAGGTTCGTATCGTCCCCGGCATCTCCTCGCTGCAGGTGGCCGCGAGTCGGGCCCGAACGCCGATCGAAGACGCCGAGTTCGTTACGCTCCACAAGAGCGGCGACCTCGAGGCCGACGTCGACCGACTCGTAACGGCCGTCGTCGAGGACGAACGCCACCTGCTCGCGCTCCCGCGGCCGTTCGATCGGATGCCCGGCGACCTCGCCGCGTTGCTGCTCGAGCGCGGCGCCGACCCCGAACTCGAGGCGCTGGTCTGCGAGAAGCTAACGCACGACGACGAGCGGATCCACCGGTTCACGCTGGCCGAGCTGTCGGACCACGCGGGCGGCGACAGCCGGGAGGACACCCCGTTCTCGGATCTGGTGGTGCTCGCGGTGCGACGGCCGGT
>NZ_JBLRWX010000146.1:0-6306 GCF_047921035.1 Natronococcus sp. | reverse complement strand
GCTGTTCCTCGGGGGGATTCTCATCGGAATCGGCACCCGCGTCGGGAAGGGCTGCACGTCGGGCCACGGGGTCTGTGGCGTGGGCTCGGCCTCGAGCGCCTCCCTCGTCGGTGTCGCGACGTTCCTGCTGATCGCGATCGGGGTCGCCCAGCTCGTGCAGGCGCTGGGGGTGAGCCCGTAATGAGCGCCGACCACGAACAACACCCGCTGTTCATGCCGCTGGTGTTCGTCGGCGGGCTGATCTTCGGCTTCGGCCTCGGCTTTAGCCACATGGCCCAGCCCGAGATCGTCCTGAACTTCCTGCAGTTCGAGGACTTCGGGCTGCTCTTTGTCATGTTCGGCGCCGCGGTCGTGACGGGGATCACGTTCTTCGGCATCAAGTACGTTCGAAGCGACGCACCGTTTACCGGCGCACCCTACGCTCGCCGGCTGAAGACCCTCGACCGAAACGTCGTCCTCGGCGGCGGCATCTTCGGCGTCGGCTGGGGGTTGTCGGGGATCTGTCCCGGCGCGGCCTACGCCAGCCTCGGAATCGGGAACGTCGCGATCCTCTACGGGATCGCCGGTATGTTCCTCGGCGCCTACGTCCAGGGCTACTGGCGGTCGACCCGAGCCGAGGGCGACGCCCCGGCGTCGACGGCCGACTGACGACGCCGAGTCGAACCGCGGCGCGATAACCGGGGACGTAAGGTCTATCCGCGTCACGACCGTACCCGCTGTATGGACTTTCCACCGAACCAGGGGCTCGACCAGGACGAAGTCGACGAACAGGTCGCCGACGTGCTCGAGGACAACGAAGTCGTCCTCTTCATGAAGGGGACCGAACTGATGCCACAGTGTGGCTACTCCCGCCGAGCGCTCGGGCTGATCGACCAGTACCGCGACGACTACGAGACCGTCGACGTCCTCGACTCGCTCGACGAGTACCGCGCGGCCCTCGAGGACCACAGCGGCTGGGAGACGATCCCGCAGACGTTCGTCGACGGCGAGTTTGTCGGCGGCTCGGACATCCTCGCCGAACTCGAGGAGCGCGGCGAGCTGGCCGAGACGCTCGAGGCCGACGAATAACTAGCGACGCGACCGAATTGAATTCATTCCTTTTCGAAGCAATCGAATTTAATAGCAGGTCATATAAGCCACGCGACCGTACTAGGAACCAGCGACCGCTCCACACCTTCCCCACTATGTCCACAGAGGAATCCAGACACGTATATCGGCTTCATTCGACCCTCGAACTGCCCCTCGAAGATCTCCACGACCACATCGACGAGGCGACGTACCCCGACGGGGTCTCGGACGTCGAGATCACGCGGCGAAACAACACGCTCATCCTGAAGGCCGTCGCCGAGGACGAGACGGTAAGCAAGTACACGCCGACCGCCCAGCTCAAAGCCAGCGTTACCGAGAACCGGGTCTACGAGGAGGATCCCGACGAGCGCCACAACTCCTTCCGCTGGGACGAGGACGAGGAGGACGAGATCGAGTCCGAGCTCGTCGAGTTCGCCGCGTTCAAGGGCGACCGCGAGACCGTCCTCCAGAACTCCCTGTTGCAGTACGAGATGTTCCTCGTCCTCTGTGAGATCGCCGAGGCCGCCGAGAAGGGCACCCTGACGGCGATCGCCGAGTACGACGGCGAACTCGAGGCGACCCGGATCGTCGAGGGCGAGCCCCGCCCCGCCGACATCGAGGTCGTCGAAGGTCCCCGCGATCATAGCTCGAGCCAGGGCGGCGTCAACTGGCGGGACAACAAGTTCATCAGCGACTGAGCCTCCCGGCCGCGCGAGCTTCTCGAGACCCGACCGACGGTAGACGTTTCTTTTTCGTCGCCGTACTCGCCGTATGGACGATCCGAGCAGCTACGGGATCGTCGGGCGACTCGCGCTCGCGGCGTTCGTCACGGTCGCGCCGACGCTCCTCTTTCTGGGGCTCGTGCGGGGGTTGGAGCGACTGCAGGACGATGCGCTCGTCCTCGAGCTACGACAGCAGGGAACCCTCGAGCCGTCGCCGAACGACGACGTCCTCGCCGTGCTGGCGAACGGGCTCGAGGGCGACCGCGCCGAGGGCTCGAGGGGCGGGTGTCCGACCTGCGGAGAATCGAACGGCGTCGACGAGCAGTACTGTCCGGAGTGTCTGGCTCGATTCTCGGGGCCCTGACGGTCGGGATCAGGAAACCGGTTCGAACCGGTGGAGAACCGCGGTGTTCTCGTCGTTCCACTCGGTGCCGTGGGTGCGTTCGATCCGTCGCCTGTAGGCCTCGAGATCCGCCGACCCCTCCGCGCGGGCGTCCTCGTCGGTGAGCTCGCCCAGCCGGCGTTCGGTCACCGGCCAATAGTGGTATCGGTGACTCGAGTGCCTTACAGCCCGACCGGTTCCCCGTCGACGTACACCGTCTCGGGGTCCCGGACCGCCTCGATCTCCTCGCGGGGATCGCCGACGAGCGCGAGGACGTCGCCACGGTTGCCGACCTCGAGCGTCCCGATATCGTCGTCCGGAACCGTCTCGGCGGCGACCCGGGTCGCGGCCTGGATCGCCTCGTGTTCGCTCATGCCGACCTCCTCGACGAACAGCTCGAGCTCGAGGGCGTTCTCGCCGTGAGGGACCAGTTCGGGGCCGAGGAAGTCCGTCCCCGTCGCGATCGGGACGCCGGCCTCGTAGGCGCGCCGGACGGAGTCGACGTGGGCTTCGCTGGCCTTCCGGGCCTTCTCGAGGCCGTAGTCGGGGACGCCGTGGTCGGCCCCGTGCTCGAGCAAGCGATGCATGATCGACAGCGTCGGGACGAAGACCGCCCCCGTCTCGGCGAACAGCTCGAGACACTCCTCGTCGACCCAGAACCCGTGTTCGATGGTGTCGACGCCGTTGCGAAGCGCGGCCTTGATCCCCGGCGCACCCTGGGCGTGGGAGGCGACCGGGATTCCGACCCGGTGGGCCTCCTCGACGAACGCCCGGATCTCGGCGTCGGTGAACTGGCTCTGGTCGGGGGTGTCCTTCTCGCTCAACACGCCGCCAGTCGTCATGATCTTCAGGAGGTCGACGCCGTCTCGGATCCGCTTGCGGGCCTCCTTGCGACAGTCGTCGGCGCCGTCGGCCAGTGTCGCCAGCGAGCCGTCGCCGTCCGCGGCCCACTCGTAGGGGAGGAAGTGCGCGTCGCCGTGGCCTCCGGTCTGGCTGATGCTCCGCCCGCTGGTGAACACCCGCGGTCCCGGTATCGTTCCCTCGGCGACGGCCCCGCGAAGCCCCAACCCCGTCGAGGAGCCGACGTCTCGGACGGCCGTGAAGCCGGCCGCCAGCAGCGACCGGAGATCCGCGGTCGCCCGCGCGGTGCCGAGCTCCGAGGACTCGGTGGCCCAGACGAGCGGGTTCATCTCCCGGGTCCCCTGCAGGTGAACGTGGGCGTCGATCAGTCCCGGCGTGATCACGGGGTAGCTGTCGTGGGCGGCGTCCGACGGCGCGGCGACGTCCTCCTGTGTTCCGACGGCGTCGATCCGCCCCTCGTCGTCGACGACGAGCCGTCCGTCCGAGAGCGGCTGTTCGTCACGGCCCGTCACGACCACGTCCGCGTCGATAACTCGCATATCGGGACGTTCACAATGGGGATGGTTAGCAGTTGCGCGTTATTGCCTGTCGGTCCCGACGGGTTTCGCTTCGAAATAGCTTTCACTTCGACCTCGAGAGAACCGGTGTGCCCGGGGACCGACTCCAGTTCTGGACGCTGTATCTCGCCCGCTTCGCCGAGGGGTTCGGCTTCATCACGCTCATCACGCTGTTGCCCTACTACATCAACGAACTCGATCCGAGCGGAACGACGGTCTTCGGGATCACGATTGGCGCCGGCCTCATCGTCGGGCTCTACACCACCGGCTTCACGTTCGCACAGACGTTCGCGGTCGTTCCGCTCGCCTGGGCCGGCGACCGCTTCGACAAGCGGCTCGTCCTGCTCGGCGTCCTCGGACTCGGCGTCGGCGTCTACGCGCTGTTCCCGCTAGTCGACTCGAGCGCCTCCTTTATTGCTGTCCGCGCGCTCCAGGGGATCGCCGTCACCGGCGCCGGACTGATGAGCCTCTCGCTGGTCGGCCAGATCGCCACCCTCGAGACGCGGGCGAACTACATCGGGAAGGCAAACGCCGCGAGCTTCGCCGCCTCGATCCTCGGCAGCCTGAGCGCCGGCTCGCTCTACGAGGCGTTCGGCTTCGGTCCGATCTTCGCGATCATCGTCTGTATCATGCTCGTCGCGTGGCTCGGAACGTACCTCTCGCTCGAGCCCGACGACACGCGCGTCCACGGCTTTCCGTTCGCCGACCTCGCGTTCAACCGCCGGCTGCTGACGATCTCGTCGTTTCGCTTCCAGTACGCCTTCGCCGTGACGCTGGTGCGGACGTGGGTGCCGATCTTCGCGGGCGTCTCCGCGGCCCAGGGCGGCCTGGCCTACGGCGCGCTCGCGGTCTCGCTCACCGTCGTCGCCGAGAAGTTCACCAACATGTGCTGTCAGCCGTTTACCGGTCGGCTCTCGGACGCCTACGGGCGCGCGCTGTTCGTCTTCGCCGGCGGCGGCGCCTACGGCCTCGTCGCGCTGGCCGTTCCGTTCTCGCCGGCGATCGGGTCCGCACTCGGGGTTCCCGCCGAACTCGTCGTCTCGGTGCCCGCCGTCCTCGCGGGCGCGACGCTCCCAGCCTGGCTCCCCCTCGAGTCGCTCCCGGCGCAGCTCTCGCTGTTCGGCGAGGTCTCGCCCGCGTTCCTCCCGCTCGTGGCGCTCTCGGGGCTGCTCGGCGTCGCGGACAGCTTCCGGGAACCGGCGAGTATGGCCCTGTTCGCCGACGAGGGGACCGACGACGGCGGCGTCGCCTCGAGCTTCGGCATCCGCGAACTCGTCTGGCGGCCCGGCAGCGTGATCGCGCCGCTGCTTGGCGGCTGGCTCATGTACGAACTCAGCATGGCCTCGGTGTTCTACGTCGGCGGAGCGTTCGCGCTGACCGGCGTCGCGACGTTCCTCCTGATCCTCGTCCGGAGCCACGGTCGCAACGCGCTGTTCGAGTGGTGACGACTCCCGTCCCGGATCGGCGACGGCGGTCACTCCGACGTCGGTCGAACCGAGAGCCGATCGGGCGAGCCCGCGTCGGCTCGAGCGAGCGAGGCGCCGAGCTCCCGGCCGAGGTCGGCGTCGGCCTCGAGGAGGAGTCGCACCGTCTGCCCGTCGACCGTCGCGATCGTCAGCTCGGTACCGCGGGTTCGCGAGAGTCCGGTGCGGTCGAACGCGGCGACGAATCGGGGCGTCCAGGCGAGGTTCGCCAGCCCGACGACGGTCGCGGCCGCGAGCAGCGAGAAGGGGATCGTCGAGAGGAGGACCGCGAGCGCGACGATCGACGCGACGACGAGGGCGCCGGCGACGACCAGACTCCGTCGGATCGCCCGCTCGAGCCCGTTCGCTCGGCGGGCCCGACGGGTCCCTGCGATAGTCGTCGCGGCGACCGCCGCGAGGGACGTCGCGATCGCGCCTCCGACCGGTTCCGCGCCCGCGGCGGCCCCGATCGCGACGAGGATCCCGATCGTCGCCAGCAGCGCTCCGGCGGCCCCGACCAGCAGCGCGTCGTCGGTTCGAAACCGGTACTCCAACCGGGTTCGGGGTCGGCTCCGAACCGAACTGACGTGTTCGTATCCGATACTCGCGAACGCGCCCGCCTCCGAGAGGCAGAGCACGCGCCGATCGGTGAGGCCGACGATCACCGAACCCGAGCCGGGCTCTCCGAGGAACGAACCGGTCTCGAGAACCCGTACCGATTCGCCGTCGACGAGCTGTCTCGCGAGTCGGTCTTCGACGAACGTCATCGCTCGAGTCTGTTCGGGGTACCGACAAAGTAAGCCACCCCATTCCGCGGACGCGTTGCGTTGTCACAGCCGAACTGTCCGAACGGGGACGCGACCGCACGCGAGCCGATCGCGGGCACAGGTAAGCACTCCCTCGGGCGATTTTTCGTCGGTAGCCGTCCGTTATCCGTCGGGAACCGCCCGCTTCCCGAGCGTCGACCGCCGCGAGGGGTTCGGTACAGCCGCGCTCGGTCGGACTCGCGTTACCTCGCCGCGCCGGGATCGTCGCGACGGCGACCCGACGGCAGTACGAGCCCCGGAACGGCCCGGACGAGCCGCGGGAGGGTGCCCAGCGAGAAGAGGCCGAACTGCGAGAGGAGCCCGAGCGCGACCAGCGCCAGGAACAGCAGGAGCCCCAGCGGATTGACCGCCAGCCCCCCGCCCCAGCGCGGCGATGTCCTGACCGGGATTTCCGATACCGCCATCTCGAACGACCTATCCTCACAC
>NZ_JBLRWX010000145.1:0-6381 GCF_047921035.1 Natronococcus sp. | reverse complement strand
CGCGTGCCAGCGAGACAGACCTGCCCACCGTCGTCGTACTGGCCCGCGGCCTTCTTCGCCGCTGCCTCGAGGTCGGCGTCCTCGAGGACCACGAACGGGTCGCTCCCGCCGAGCTCGAGGACGTGTTTCTTCAGCTCGCTGCCCGCCTGCCCGGCGACGGCGCGGCCGGCGCCTTCGCTGCCGGTGATCGTGACGGCCTCGAGACGGTCGTCGGCGATCACGTCCTCGATCGCGTCCGAGCCGGTCAGCAGCGTCGAGAACACGCCCTCGGGGTAGCCCGCATCGCGGAAGATTTCCTCGATCGCCAGCGCACAACCCGGAACGTTCGAGGCGTGTTTGAGCAGGCCGACGTTGCCCGCGGTCAGGTGGGGTGCGGCGAACCGAAACACCTGCCAGAACGGGAAGTTCCAGGGCATCACCGCGAGGACGGCTCCCAGCGGCTCGTAGGAGACGAACGTCCGCGAGTGGGGCTCGCTGCCCAGGGTCTCGTCGGCGAGGAACTCGTCGGCTCGCTCGGCGTAGAAGTCACAGACCCACGCGCACTTCTCCAGTTCCGCGCGGGACTCGGCGATCGGTTTGCCCATCTCCTCGCTGATGAGTTCGGCGTACTCGTCCTCGCGCTCCCGGACGAGTTCGCCGGCCCGCTCGAGCAGCTGCTGGCGCTCGGTGATCGGGGTGTCGGCCCACGGCTCGAACGCGTCGTCCGCGCTCGCGAGGATCCCCTCGATGTCGTCCTCGTCGTGGTCGTCGTACGTTTCGAGTCGCTCGCCGGTCGCCGGATTGTGACTGTCCATGGTGCTCTCCGTACGTCGCGTTCGCTCGTACCACGAGCACGCGCCTCAAAGAGCTACGCCCGGCAGTCAACGGTGACCGACGGAGCCGAGGCCACAACCGAAGCGGGTGCCTACCGTTCGAGCGACCGCGGCTCGGCCGGGATCGATCGACTCTGCTGTGCGATCTCCAGGGCTTTCATCAGGTCCGTCCGCGAGAGCAGCCCCGCCAGCGAACCGTCGGCGTCGACGACGAGGACGCGCCCGATGCCCTCCTGCTGGATCGTCCGGAGCGCCGCCGTCGCCTCGTCGTCGGGCGCAACGGTGGCGAGGTCGGTCGACATCACGTCCGCGACGACGGCGTCGTCCCCGTCGGCCCGCTCCTGGAGGTCCTCGAGGGTGACGATGCCGACCAGCGCCCCGTCCTCGAGGACGGGGTAGCCCGTGTGGCGCTCGCGCATCATCCGCTCGAGGAGCCGATCGATCGGGAGCGACGGCGAGACCGTATCGAGTCGCGGCGCCGGGGTCATCAGGTCGGCGACGGTCAGCCCCTCGAAGGCGGTCTCGACGAAGATCTGCCGGGTCTCGCTCGAGGCGGCGATGTAGATGAAGAAGGCGATCGCGATCCAGAAGATGCTGAACGTGACGATCCCCGCGAATCCGAGCAGGAGCGCGAACCCCTTCCCGACGCCGGCGGCGATTTGGGTCGCCTCCAGCCGGGAGCGGTTGCGCGAGAGCAGCGCCCGGAGCACCCGGCCGCCGTCCATCGGGAACCCCGGGAGCATGTTGAAGATCGCCAGCACGACGTTGAGGATCGCCAGGTAGCCGAGCACGAACAGCACCGCCGGGAACTCGGCTGGCAGCAGGACGAAGCCGACGTAACAGCCGATCCCGACCGCGACGCTGACGATCGGGCCCGCGATCGCGATGACGAGTTCCTTGTGCCAGTCCTCGGGCATCTCGGCGAACTGCGCGAGCCCGCCCAGGAACCACAGCGTGATCGACTGGGTCTCGAGGCCGTATCGGCGCGCGGCCAGCGCGTGACCCAGTTCGTGGAAGAAGACGCTGACGAACAGCCCGAGCGCGGCCGCCAGCCCGAGCAGCCACGGCGTCGCGCCGTCGGTCAGCGGGGCCGGATCGATCCCCGCGCCGAAGGCGTCGTTGAGCAACTCGACGGTGAGTTCCATCTGAACGCCGATGAGGTAGGCCAACAGCGGGACGACGAGGAGAAACGAGACGCCGAGCTTGATCGGAATGCCGAACGCCGAGCCGATACGGATACTGGCCATACCGACGCTACGGATCGGAGCCCCTTCAGCCGACTGCATACGTCCCTCCGATCTCAGTCGGTCAGCCGGCGCAGCGTCGCGCCCGCGATCGCGACCACGATCCCCGTTGCTGCGATCAGTCCGAGTCCGGGGGCGTACGACCCCGTCAGGTCGTGGCTCGTCCCGATCAGTACCGGGCCGAGGAAGCCACCGATCTCGCCGACCGCGAAGATGAAGCCGACGGCGGTCCCGGTCAACCGCGCGCCGATCCCCTCGAGCGCGGGCGGAATCGCCCGAACGAGCGGGGAAAGCCCGCCGACGCCGATCCCCGCGACGACGATGCTTCCCAGGAGCGTGGGACCGATCCCGTCCGCGAGGACGACGCCGACCGTGCCGGTACAGAACACCGCGCCGCAGCCGATCAGGGCCGTCGGGCGGGCCTCGTAGCGGTCGGCCAGCGCCGGTACGGTAAAGATGCCGACGGCGTAGGCCGCGACGAAGAGACTCGTCGTCTGGCCCGCGAGGCCGGGCGAGACGCCCCGAGCCTCGAGCACCGTCGGAAGCCAGCCCTGGATCCCGTGGCTCGCCAGCAGGTACATCGTCCCGACGACGACCACGAGCTGGAGCTCCCGGTGGGTGAGGATCAGCCGGAGGTCCCGCCGGATCGACGTGAGCGGCGACCGGTCCTCGTCTCCGGGCGCCCGCTCGCTCGCGTCGTTTGCAGCGGCGCGGTCGTCGATCCGCAGCCGCCGGGCGAGGAGGTACCAGCCGAGCCCGTAGCCGATCGCGACGAGTCCGCTCCAGAGAAAGAGGGGACGCCAGCCGCCGAGCCACGGGCCGAGGATCGGCCGACCGATCCCGAAGACGGCCGCGGTCCCGGCCGACGCGCCGACGAGGTAGATCGAGGACGGAAACCCCGTCCGGCTCGGCGGGAACAGCGTCGAGACGAGCTTCGGCAGGCCGAACGTGATCGCGGTCGCGCCGACCCCGAGCATCAGGGTGAGCGCCAGCAGCGACGGAAATCCGGTAGCTGCGCTCCGGCCCGCCTGCGCGACGCCGAAGATCGCCGCGCCGGCCGCGAGGCTCCGACCGGGACCGATTCGATCCACCGCCAGCCCCGAGAACAGCGCCAGCGGGATGTACGTCAGCGGCACCGCACCCGCGACCACGCCGGCCTGCGTGCCAGACAGCTCGAGCTCCGCGATGATCGTCGAGAGGTACGCCGGCAGCGAGAACCAGACGAACATCAGGCAGGTGTAGGCGAGCGTCGCGACGACGACGATCCCGTAGGTCCGTCGTCGGCCGAGGGTATCGTCGGCCATTCGTCCCCGAGATGCGAGCGTTCCGCCCTGTAGGTTGGCCTTGCCCCGCCCGGTTGCCGCTTCGCGGGCTCGAGGCGATCCCGCGACGGTTCGAGCCCGCGCCTACCGCTCGAGCAGCGGTCGCGAGGCGTTCGCGGCGACGAGCGAGGCGGTCGCCGCGAGCGCGGCCGCCGTCACCAGCGGGCTCAACAGCCCGGCCAGCGCGACCGGGATCACGACCGCGTTGTACGTAAGCGCCAGCCGGAGGTTCTGGGTGACGCGATCCCCCGCGGCTCGAGCGAGCGCGATCGCCCGTTCGACGCCGGCCAGATCGTCCCCCAGGATCGCGAGGTCGGCGGCGTCGGCCGCGAGCGCGGTACCCCCGCCCAGCGAGATTCCCAGATCCGCCGCGGCCAGCGCGGGCGCGTCGTTGGTCCCGTCGCCGACCATCGCCACCCGTCGGTCGGCCGCCAGCCGCTCGATCGCCGCGGTCTTGCCGGCCGGCGGGACGTCCGCGAAGACGTGTGCGAGGTCGGCCCGGCGCTCGAGGAACGCGCTCGCGGCCGTGTCGTCGCCGGTGAGGACGACGACCTCGATGCCCGCCTCCTGAAGCCGGGTCAGGCTCTCGACCCACTCGGTTCGGGGTTCGTCGCCGACGACGACGAGCCCGCTCGCGCGGCCGTCCGCGCCGACAAGGACCGGAAGCCGCCCTCGTTCACGGGCACCCACGGCTCGCGACTCGAGATCGTCCTCGAGCGTCCAGCCCCGCTCGCGGAACAGGTCCGGGTGGCCGACCAGCACCCGTCGGCCGTCGACGACGCCCTCGACGCCGGTCTCGTGGGAGTTGAACTCCCGAACCGTCGGCGGAGCGCCGGCACCGTCGCCGACGGCCGCTTCCCCCGCGTCGGGCCCGTCCTCGCCGTCGTCGGAGTCGTCCCCGCGGGAGAAGGCGTCTCGGATCGCGCTCGCGGCCGGATGCGCCGCCCGGTCCTCGAGCGCGCCCGCGGCCCGGAGCAGCTCCGGTGGCGCGTCGGCCTCGAGCACCCGCATCTCGCCGGTCGTCAGCGTCCCGGTCTTGTCGAAGACGACGACGTCGACCTCCCGGAGCCGTTCGAACACCGTCTCGTCGAAGACGACGATGCCCCGATCCAGGGCCGCCTGGATGCTCGTCGCGACCGAAACCGGGGCCGCGAGGCCGAGCGCCCACGGGCTCGCGACGATCGCGGTCGCCAGAACCGCTGTGACGGCCGTCGGCGCGTCCCAGCCCAGCGCGAGCGCGGCCGCGCCGACCCCCGTTACGGCGAGGGCGACCAGCGGGGTCGCACGGGCGGCGAGTCGGTCGGCCCGCCGGCCGACCCCGTGGGTCGCGCTCTGGAGGTTCCAGACCGTCTCCGTGAGGCGCTCGAGGCTGCTCTCGGTTCGGTCGGCCGCGTCGACGACGGCCGCGCCGGAGACGACGAGCGAACCGCCGACGGCGTCGTCGCCCGCCCGCTTGGCCACCGGGAGCGACTCCCCGGTGACGACCGCCTCGTCGACCGTGCAGCTCCCCTCCGCGAGCCGGCCGTCGACCGGGATCCGCTCGCCCTCGCGGACGAGCAGGCGATCGCCCGCGGCCAGTCGCTCGGTCGGTACCGTCCGGGTCGTCCCGTCGGCCTCGAGCAGGCGGGCCTCGCCGACGTCCGAGACGGTGAGGTCGGTGAGCCGGGCCAGCGCCCGCCGCTTGACCGTCGCCTCGTAGAACAGCGCCGCCATCACCGTCGCGGCGACCAGGATCGTCAGGTCGTAGTAGACGTCGTTGCGCCCGAGCGCGAGCGCGGCGGTGCCGTAGGCGAAGGCGGCGACGACGGTGACGGCGGCCAGCAGCTGGGTGTTCGGCCGGCGGAGCTTCAGGCTGACGTAGGCGCCCCGGAGCAGGGGCATCCCGCTCAGGTAGAGGACGGCTCCGGTGACGGACAGAAACAGCGGCAGCAGTATCAGCCCGTCGAGGGTCGCGAACGCCCCCTCGTAGGGCGCGAGAAACCGCCAGTCGACGAGATCGGCGAGGTAGACCGGGTAGAGGATCGTGACGTACGGCACCAGCAGAAAGGAGCCGAAGACGACCCCGACGACGTAGCGCATCTCGAGGACGTCCTCGCTGCGTCGCTTGCGCAGCCCCGTCATCTCACGGGACCGGTGGGTGGTCTCGCTCGAGTCGTCCCCGCCGTCACCGTCGCCCTCTGCCGACGAACTCCCGCCAGCGATCCCTTCCCGGCGGTAGGCCGTGTACCCGGTCGTGGTCAGAGTCACCCGAAGTTCGTCGGCCGAAGTCAGCGCGGGATCGTAGTCGACCCGCACCGTCTCGGTGACGTAGCTCGCGGTCGCCTCGAGAACGCCCTCCTGTCCCTCGGCGACAGACTCGAGGTAGGCCTCACAGAGCGCGGAGTACATCCCGTCGATCCGGAAGAATGCGCGGGCGTCGTCGTCGGGCGAGGTGTCGTCGCTCGAGGGCGTCGCGTTGTCGTCCGTTCCGTCCTCGGGCGGCTCGCCGAGGCTCTCGTGGATCTCCCGACAGCCCCTCGAGCAGAACCGTTCGTCGCCGTCGACGTCGGCGCCACAGAGCCGACAACTGCCCGTCTCCGCGCGGGTATCGGACACGTCTTCCCGTACGACGGCCCACGACAATAACGGTGGCTGGTGGAGTTCGATCGAGTCGATCGAGTCGAGGCGAGAGCTATCCGTAGACTCTCGAGCTGGTTGCCGACAGAGGGTCCCTCAAACCCACTATATAAAGGGCCCCTCAAATAAGGGAAGATCACTCACCGGCGTTCGGCTCCTTCGTACAAATACAAGAGGTCAACCGATCATGTCTACTACTACTCGAAACAGACTCGAAAGCCGGTATGCGGGAATCACACTCGAAGGACAGCCCCACGCGCTGTCGGCGTGGTTCATCGTCGCCCTGCGGTTCGTGATGGGCGGAATGATACTGTTCGCCGGCCTCGGCAAGTTCGCGTTCGTCAGCGGCGAGGCGTTCGACGCCAGCGGCTTCCTCGTCCACGGCGT
>NZ_JBLRWX010000144.1:0-6476 GCF_047921035.1 Natronococcus sp. | reverse complement strand
TGATCAACCTGCCCGATCCCGCGGCTGCCCTCGAGGAGTTCGCCCGCGTCTCGAGCGATCTCGTCGCCGCCGTCGAACCCGACAACGGCGCCGTCGCGGTCGACTCGAGCGTCGCGAGCGAGGAATCCCTCGAGTCCCGTGCCCGACGCGCCTACCTCGACGGCGTCGGGACCGACGTGACGCTGGGAGCCGACGCTCGCGAGTCGTTTTCCGAGGCGGGCCTCGAGGTCCTCGAGACGCGCCGGTACGATCACGAGCGGACGATCGAACCGCCCTACGGCGAGGCGGCGTTGACGATCGCCCAGCGGAAGGCGACCGGTGCGGGGCTGGCCGACGACCGGGAGACGATGCTCGAGGGCGAGCTGACCGGCGAAGAGTACGACGCCCTCCGCAGCGAGTGGCGAGCGATGGGCCGGGACGTGATCGAACAGATGGAGGACCGACGCTACCGCCGGAGCGAGGAGATCCCGTTTTTCGTGACGGTCGGCCGGGTGAACGGGTCGCGGTAGTCGGCAGTAGTGTAGGGAAGTTGTGCGCCGAGGCCCAGAGGCGTGCTGGCTGTTACGTAGAGAGTGTGTATGGACCGTCTGGCGTTGTATCTGCAGCCTCAACCAACCACTGCCGGGTGGGACTGAAAGGGGCTGGCGCGCTCGAGGAGCGAGGCGACGTAAGCACTGGACCGAACGCAGTGAGGGAAGCGCGCAGCGAGTCGTAGCCCTCGAGCGCGCCAGGGGCTTTCGCGGTGATACCGACGAGTAGCAGGTCCTACTCGCACGAACACAATGAATAGCCACACCCTCCCCAGCCGATTCGCTCACTCGCTGCGCTCGTTCGCTCATCCCTCGCACAATGTCATCGACCGCCCTCACTGACGTTCGGACGGCCGATAGCGCGCGCCACCGCAGGGGAAAAGGGGCGGAACGAACTGATACACGGTTCACCTGTACGTAACGCAATTATACTGACAGCGGTGGATTCCCACGTCCTCCCCAGCAGAGTCGGTCGTGCAAAGAACAGTGTTCGAAATCACACGTCCGACATAGGGTCCACAGCAATACCTTCGACCGCTTGGTTCGCAGACTCTCGTCAATCCGACTCCTCGCCCCGGCCGAGCAGCGAGACGTAGATCCCGATCAATCCGGCACAGACCACCACGATCCCGGTCCAGAGATCGAGCACGTTCACCAGCGCCAGCACCGATCCCGTGAGCACGAGCGCGACGTTCGCAAACACCGCGAGACGGGCGGTGTCGAGACCTGTCGTCAACGACGTGTTCATACCGATACCTCCGATGGTGGCAGCAAAAGAGTTTGTATGACGAATTTCAGACGACGTCGCCCCGCACCGTCACGCCCTCCTGTTGCTCGCGCCAGGCGTGGACCTCCCGTGCGGCCTCGCCGGCTTCCGCCTCCTCCATCCCGAGCATCTCGAGGGCGGCCGACAGCGTCGGCAGGGCGAGTTCGCTCTCCCGGAGCTTGCGGAACGCCTCCTCGCTTTTCGTCCCGTCGACCCAGAGACACACCCCGCGGGGATCCAGCAGCTGGGTGTAGTCCTCCCGGAGTTTCGCGCCGCGCAGGCGTTGGGTGACGTTGTCCTCGAAGCCAGCGTTACAGACCTCGAGGTGGATCGGCTCGTCCTCGCCGAGCAACTGCGCTGCGAGACACTTCTCGGGGGCGGCGTGGCCGTTCGCGTTCGCCCGGAGGTACTCCGGATACTCGGCGGCCCAGTCGGCCCGAACGGACTGGCCGACGCCTTCGATACCGTACTCCTCGCCGACGTCCGCTCCGTCCGCCGACGGACTGTCGTCGCGCATCAACACGTCCTTCGTCAGGTAGACGTCGAGCCGTTCGACGGGATCGAGCCCGAGCGCGATATCGCCGAAGGCCCAAATTTCACGGACGGGAACGGGTGTGCGCTCGCGCTCGACGGTCTCGACCAGCGCCTCGAGTCGGTCGACCGCCTCCTCGCGGGGGAACTCGCTCATGGCGGGGAGTCGGCCCTCGAGGCGCAAAACGATTTCTCAGTGGGACAGCTCAGGCCTTCTTCTCCCGATCGGTCGTCACGTACACCGTATTCCGAACCGTCGCGTGGACCGTCCCCTCGCTATCGACGAGGTCGACGGTGTAGTGGCGGTCGACGGACTCCGTCCCCTCGGTCGCCAGTTCGGCCTCGATCGCCGCGACCTCCTCGTCGGTGATCGCACACCGCGCGTACAGCGTCTCCCGTCCGGGCTTCTTGAACCGGATCTCGGCCTCCCTGTCCCAGACGACGTACTCGTCGCCGAGGTTTTTGAGGAGCATCATCATGTAGAACGGGTCGACCGCGGCGTACATGCTGCCGCCGAAGGTCGTCCCGACGTAGTTCCTCGTGCGCCAGTTTAACGGTAGTTTCACACGGACCTCCTGCCAGTCGGGGGCGATGTACGTGACCCGGCCGCCCGTCCGACGGTAGGCCGGAAACAGGTTGAATCCGAGACGGTAGAGCCGCGAGCGAAGCGCGTCGAGCATACATCGACTCGAGGACGATGCGTGAAAGCCGTTAGCAAAACTCTCCTTCCGTGTCCGACAGTTGTCGGTCGATCGCCGGAGGATCGATCGCCGGACCCCGAACGGCCGGCTCGTGTCAAGAGCGCAGATTTTTACCCGTACCCGGCGAAAGGAGGCGTATGCGACACCGCGTCTTCAACGAGGACGGCGAGGAGGAACTCGTCTTCGTCATGGGCTGGGGCAACCGCTGGACCCACGAGAACGTCAGCTGGCTCATCGGGAAACTGACTGAGGCCGGCTACCGGGTCCACGCCTTCGAACTCCCGACGAACATCGACGACTTCAAAGCCGACTGGCTCGAGCCGATCGCCGAGTACGTTCTCGATCTCGAGGAGTACCAGCTGCTGGGCCACAGCGCGGGCGCGCTCATCGGCCAGGCGTTAGACGGCGCGGACAACCACGTCTACCTGAGCCCGTTCTGGGGGTACGGCGAACGCTACGCCGAACCGCTGCTCGAGGCCGCCTCGCGGGTGCCGACGACGTTTCCCTGTCTCCCCGCCGGCGAGATGGATCGGGACGCGCTTGGCGAGAAGGCGACCGACCACCAGCTCGCGACGATCCCCCGCTGGGTCTCGCCGGCGTTCGTCCGCGAGACGCGCCACGCCCAGGAGAACCTGCTGACGATCGATCACGACGCCGTCGTCTTCTGTTCGCTGGCCGATCCCGTCATCAGCCTCCGCCCGATCGGCCACCGGGTGCCCGCCGACCACGTCGTCCTGTACAACGGCGGCCACGAGCTGTTCTCCTCGCCGGGTCGCGACCGCTACGTCGAACTTCTGCTCGAGGCGCTCGAGGAGGGCGCCGACACGGTCGAGGCCCGCGAGACGGTCCCCGCCTGAACGAGCCGAAACGGACATACGCGCCCGTCGGTAACCTCACCTCGATGGATTGTAACCGGTGTGAGGGGGAGGCGATCATGCACGCCGCCTACTCGGGGGCACACCTCTGCGAACGCCACTTCCGGGAGTCGGTCGAAAAACGGGTGCGCCGACGGGTGCGGCGGGACGATCTGGTTCCCCACGACGCGACGCCCGAGAACCCGCAGACGTGGGTGATCGGCCTCTCGGGCGGGAAGGACAGCGTCGTGCTCACGCAGATTCTGCACGACACGTTCGCCGAGGATCCACGCATCGAACTCGTCGGGCTGACGATCCACGAGGGGATCGAGGGCTATCGCGACAAGAGTCTCGAGGCCTGCGTCGACCTCGCCGACGAGTTGGGCATTCGCCACGAGGTCGTCAGCTACGAGGAGGAGTTCGGGATCCGAATGGACGACGTCGTCGAGGACGACCCCGAGAACATGGCCGCCTGTGCCTACTGTGGCGTCTTTCGACGCGATCTGCTCTCGACGTACGCCGAGGAGCTCGAGGCCGACCTCCTGCTGACGGGCCACAATCTCGACGACGAGGCCCAGACCGCGCTGATGAACTTCCTCGAGGGCGACGTCGGCCAGATGGCCAAACATTTCGACGCGAGCCTGGGGCCGCTCTCGGAGCGGGGCGAACAGGAGGAGTTCGTCCCGCGGGCGAAGCCGCTTCGGGACGTTCCCGAGAAGGAGGTCGCACTGTACGCCCACGTCGAGGGCCTCCCCGCCCACATCACGGAGTGTCCCCACGCCAGCGAGGCCTACCGCGGCGAGATCCAGCAGCTCCTGTACGACTTAGAGGAGAACCATCCCGGAACCCGCCACTCGATCCTCTCGGGCTACGAGGAACTGGCCGGCATCGTCGCCGACAGGCGCGACGGCGAGGGCGAGGACGGCGGCGACGGTCCCGACCTCCGGGAGTGTGCCGAGTGCGGCTCGACCACGACGCGGGAGGTCTGCCGGAAGTGCGGGCTGCTCGAGTCGCTGGCCTGAGGACTGTAAGACACGCTATTGCTCTCCCCACGAGTCGCACCCGTTGAACGCCGCATCGGGCTTCGAACCGTCCGATTCCGGCGTCGCCACTCGAGACGAGCAGTCCTTCGAGAAGCGATACCCGACGACCGGCTGGTGTGGTGTGTCGGTTGCCGGCGCGGGGTCGCGTCGTGTCAATCGTGGCGGCGGCCGAGCCGTGGTGTGTCGGACGGCCGCCGCGTGGTGTGTCGATCGCAAACGCGACCGAACCGTATGTGGTGTGTCGCTGCCGGTTCGGTCGCGCGTCGTCAGCGGGTTCCGTCGGTGGTGTGTCAGCCGTGTGTCGGACTACCGGATGACGTCGACGCCGTTCTGGCGCTCGAGTTCGTTCCGGCCGCCGTCGCTTTTCGCACCGTGTTTGAGGTTGTTGCTCGCGTCGAAGTCGCCGTCGCTGGCACCTTCGATGCTGGCACGGGAGCGGTCGGCCTGCTTCTGGGTCGACGGGCCGAGCACCTGGGCGCTCTGGACGCCGGTCATGATCGCCATGACCCGCACCTTGCCCTTGTAGTTCTCCTGGATCCGGGCGCCCCAGATGACGTTGGCCGAGGCCTCGAGGCGCTCGGTGATGTTGTCGGCGATTCCCTCGGCCTCCTTCAGCGTGAGGTCGGGGCCACCGGTGATGTGGACGAGTCCGCCGCTCGCGCCGCGGTAGTCGACGTCCAAAAGCGGGTGGTTCATCGCGTCCTTGACGACCTCGTCGGTCTTGTTCTTGTCCTGGGTCTCGCCGACCAACATTACGGCGACGCCGCCCTGGTTCATGATCGTGGACATGTCCGCGTAGTCCAGGTTGATCAGCGACGGCTGGGTGATCGTCTCCGAGATCCCCTTGACGGTCTCGGCGATGATCTGGTCCATCACCGAGAACGCCTTGCCGATCGGGAGGTTCGGGACGTAGTCGAGCAGGCGGTTGTTGTCGAGCACGATGATCGAGTCGGCCTCGTTGCGCAGCTTCTCGAGGCCCTCCTCGGCTTTCACCGTGCGGGCGCGCTCGACGTTGAACGGTGTCGAGACCATCCCAACGACGATCGCGCCCTGCTCCTTGGCGATCTTCGAGACGACGGGGGCGGCACCGGTACCGGTACCACCACCCATGCCCGCCGTGACGAACACGAGGTCCGCGTCGCCGAGCACTTCCTTGATCGTGCTCTGGGCCATCTCGGTCGCCCGTTCACCCATCGACGGATCGCCGCCGGCGCCGAGCCCGTTGGTGAGCGACTTGCCCACCAGGATCTTGGTGTCGGCCTCGATCATCTTCAGGTGCTGTTTGTCCGTGTTGATCGCCACGGTCTCGGCGCCGTCGACGCCGATGTTGTACAGCCGGTTGATCGTGTTGTTGCCGGCACCGCCGGCACCGACAATGACGATTCGGGGCTCCCCGAACTCGTCGCCGTCCATGTCGGCTTCCATCTCCCGGGCCTCCTCCTCGGCGTTTTCGAGTGCGTCCTGAACGATATCCTGCATCGTTACACCTTGGCCCAGTTGCGTTTGCCGGTCTGTTCGGTCCGACCGTCGGACTGTTCGTTGACCATCTCGCGGACGGCCGAGCGAATCGCTTCGCTCCGATTCGGGAACTCGCCCGAGTCGACCAGTTGTTCGACCTCCTCGATCTGCTGTTTCGGAATTCGCAGTGTCACACGCTCCATTGTTGTATTCCCCGTTGGGGGTAAGACGGTGTGCGCCCCTGTCAGACGCACGGTGTCTTACACCAGAGCCGCCCGACATCGGGCGATTTCCGGCGTTCGCCGGCCGGTGTAAGACAACCGTCTTACGCGACTAAATGCGAGACTGTCGAAGATATTAAAACTTTCGTCCGACACGAGGTTCTGTGTATTACACGAGGCCTTATGTGGAGTCGAGGACGTCGGCGGCCGGCGTCCGACGACCGCAGCCGGGACAGAACGACCAGTCCGAGCGGAGCTCGTCACCGCAGTCACAGAACAGCCGTCGGGCGGTTTTCTCGCCGCAGTTCGGGCAGTAGACGTGGTCGGGATCGACCGTCTCGCCGCACTGTGCGCAGTTGGGTTCGGAGCCAC
>NZ_JBLRWX010000143.1:2072-6576 GCF_047921035.1 Natronococcus sp. | reverse complement strand
ATACACCCATCCAGACGCTTTCTGAGAATCTAACCTCGTCAGTCCTGACTAACTCCTGATTCGATGGGAACTACCGATAGTAGCCACTGCAAGTCGGTGCACACCTGATCGCACGACGGCTGTGTAATCAGTGTGTAAATCGTTGCAGTTGTTACTATAATCGTACTGAGTCCACACTGATGTTTGCATCCCCTGTCTGTGACGCGAATTCACAAAACGCCCCGTAAAAATAATTCGTGCTACTATCTACTGGGACTCCGGTTTCTAGCTGTCCCAGACCGCGTAGATGTAGAGCGCGATGCCGGCGTAGACCAGCAGCGTACTCGCCAGGTCGACGACCATCAGCCTGCTGGCGAGGTGGGCGAACTGGAGGACCCCACCCGCGATCAGACAGACCGCCGCGCCCGTCACGACCGACCGCGTCTCGTCCGCCTCACCGTAGAGGATCGCACCGATCCCGATCGCAATCACGCCGAAGGCGAACTCCGTCGCGAGCATCGCCAGCGCGTCCTCGGCGAAGGTCGCGTACGCGAACAGCGCGAAGTAAAACAGGATCCCGTAGACGATCAGTCGTCGCATCGACGCCGAGAGTTCGATCGTGTCGCTCATACGCGACTCGAGCGGCCGGGGACCCTTAGCTTTCGAGGGTTTCGGCCCACTCGAGGTCGATCCCCTCGTGGACGACGAACTCGAAGGCGTTGATCAGGTAGTGGGCGACGACGACCACGAGGAAACTTCCCGTCAGGATGAAGATCGCCGCCAGCACGAACCCGAGCAGCCCGGTGACGACGACGCCGACGTCGCCCTGCATCCCGTGGCCCAGCGCGAACGCGATCGAGGACATCACTGCGAGCAGCCACGGCGAGATCCCGAAGCCGACCGAGAGCGCACCGATCAGCGCCGCCCGAAACAGTAACTCCTCGAAGACGGCGATCAGCGGGAGCACGCCCCCGAGCAGGACGGCCCAGCCTCGAGCCGAGTCCGGCGCCAGCAGCTCCCTGAGCTGTTCGTCGTGGTCGAACCCCAGTCGCGCCGCGAGCGCGGCGCCGATCTCGTTGGCGACGTAGAGGACGACCCCGACCGCGGTGCCGACGACCAGCCCGGTCTCGAGGTACGCCGCGGAAAACTCGATCCCCAGTGCGTCGGCTGGCACGCCGGTGTAGACGATCGCACCTAGCAACACCAGCGCGAACAGTCCCTGGGAGGCCGCGACGTTCGCGAGCATCATCCCCGTCGTCAGCGAGTCGGGATCGACGCCGTCCCGCCGGTCTCGAGAGGTGGTCTCGGCGGGACGGGCCGCATCGTCGGACCCGGATTCGCGCCTCGCGGGCGCGGTTGCGTCGTCGGTCACCGACTCGGACCTCGAGAGGGTCGCTGCGTTCGTTTCGGTCTCGAGAGGCGTCTCGTCGGCCGCCTCGGGATCGTCTTCGAGAGTCGACGCTTCGGAGTCGGTGGCGAGAACAGACTTGGCCGGAGCGTCGTCGGAATCGGTCTCGAGGTCGACGTCGTCGAACGCCGACTGCGTGAGGTGGGAAAGAACCAGCAACACGAGGAGGACGGCGCCCGTGATCGCCGCGAACGCCGTCCACGCTGCCATCTACTGCGGGCTCGGGTTCGAACCGCTGGCCGAGCCGACGGCCTGCTGGTCGAACGCCGATCCGGTGATCGACTTGAGCCGATCGACCAGCGAGTCCTTCTTCGGTTCGCCCATCAGGGCGACCTCGAGGACCTCGCTGATGTTCGAACAGGGGATGATCTCGATCATCTCCTCGTACTCGTCCTCGATCATCACGTCCTGTTCGTTCGCTTTGGGGATGATAACCTTCGAGCAGCCGGCCTTGGCGGCGGCCTCGATCTTGTGGGTCACCCCGCCGACCGGGAGCACGTCCCCGCGAACGGAGAGCGACCCGGTCATCGCGACCGACTGGTCGACCGGGATATCCTCCAGGGCGGAGATGACGGCCGTCGCCACCGTGATGGAGGCGGAGTCGCCGTCGACGCCCTGCTGGCCGGCCTGGACGAACTGGATGTGGACGTCCTTCTCCGAGAGGTTCACGTCGGAGAACTTCTTGATGATCGCCGAGACGTTCTGGACCGACTCCTCGGCCATCTCCTTGAGCTGTCCCGTGGCGATGACCTGACCCTGACCCTGCGCGGGCGCGATCTCGGCCATCACGGGCAGCATGATCCCGCTGTCCTCGCCCATGACGGCGAGCCCGTTGACCCGGCCCTCCATGCCGTCGTGGGTGACCTGGAGCTCGTAGTCCTTGCGCCGTTCGATGTAGTCGTCGGCGAGCTGTTGCTCGATCGAGCGCGAGCGGCCCTTGGCCTCGAGGACGTCGTCGCGGGTCGTGAACTCGGCGTCCTCGGCGCGAGCGATGTCGCCCGCCACTCGAACCAGGCCGCCGAGACTCCGGAACTCGAGGGTGAGGTGCTCTTTCCGCCCTGCGCGGCGCTTGGCCTCGAGGATGACCTCCTCGACGGCCTCGCGGGTGAAGTGGGGCAGGCGGCCGTCGCGTTCGACCTCCTGTGCGATAAAGCGGGCGTACTTCCGGCGCATCTCGGGGGTGTCCTCGATGGTGTCGTCCATGTACACCTCGTACCCGTAGCCCTTGATCCGCGAGCGCAGGGCGGGGTGCATGTTCTCCATCGCGTCCAGGTTCCCGGCCGCGATCATGATGAAGTCACAGGGGACGGGTTCGGTCTGGACCATCGCGCCCGAGGAGCGCTCGGACTGGCCCGTGATGGCGAACTCGCCCTCCTGGATCGCGGTCATCAGCTTCTGCTGGGTGCGGACGTCGAGCGTGTTGATCTCGTCGACGAACAGCACGCCCTTGTTGGCCTTGTGGATGCCGCCGGGTTCGACCCGGTCGTGGCTCGGCGTCTCCATGCCGCCGGACTGGAACGGGTCGTGGCGGACGTCGCCCAGCAGCGCGCCGGCGTGGGCGCCGGTCGCGTCCTCGAAGGGGGCCTGGCGCTGGTCGCCGTTGTCGACGATCATGTTCGGCACCATCGCGTCCGTGCCGCGGGACGTGTAGCGGAAGATAAACCAGATGATACCTGCCGCGAGGATGCCGAGCAGGATCTGCCCGGAGAGGATCGCGTAGCCGACGACGATCGCGATGATGATCCACATCAGGATCGACCGCATCTGGTTGCGCTTGCGGGCTTCCTCCTTGTGCGCGTCGATGATCTGTTCGCCCTTGCCGGCGGGAACCGTTCGGACCTTCGGCTCGTTGCCGTCGTCGGGGTTGTGGTAGACGAGGACGTCCTGGAGATCCTCCTGGGGGAGCAGCTGGCTCATCGCTTTGGCCAGCATCGACTTCCCGGTCCCGGGCGAGCCGATCATCATCACGTGTCGGCGCTGCTTGGCCGCCTTGATAATGATGTCTCGAGCCTCGTCCTGTCCGATCACCTGGTCGACGAGCCGGTCGGGGACCTCGATGTCGGCCGTCGAGTCGATCTTGAGTCCGCCGAGGAGGTCGTCCTCGGCGCTTTCCTCGTCGATCTCGACGCCCGGATCGACCTCGACGGTGCTCCCGAGGTCCTCGACGGTCTCGATATCCTCGTCGGCGTCGGGTTCCTCGTCGAACCCTTCGGGTGGACGTTGCTCGGACTCGTCGGGCTCCGACTCGCGGCCGACCCCCTCGGTCGGCCTCCCGTCGGACTCGTCGGTCCGATCGCCGGAGTCCGTCACTGGCGACCGATCCTCCTGGCGGTCCGACGACCGCTCCCGCCGGCTCTCGTCGGGAACGTCGTCAGGTGCGCCTTCGGAGGAGTCGTCAACGTTCGTATCGTTACTCATAGAACTCTGTTCAGTACCTGATCCGAAGGGATTGCGACTGATATACTTTCTCCATGCGGAACACGGGCTTCGTGGCCGTAATCGACGACTACGGCGCTCGAGACGGCGAATCGGTTCGATCGC
This sequence comes from Natronococcus sp., assembly GCF_047921035.1. Lineage (NCBI taxonomy): Archaea > Methanobacteriati > Methanobacteriota > Halobacteria > Halobacteriales > Natrialbaceae > Natronococcus > Natronococcus sp. The sequence goes on along the minus strand of NZ_JBLRWX010000143.1, from coordinate 2,648 downwards.
TGACGAGCGTGCCCGGCGCCCTCACCGTAAATACCACCGGTCCCGACGCTCCCACGAGGGAACCCGCCACGCTTAAGCACAACCCCGAAACAGTACCCGCCATGAGGGGGTTCTACATCGGCCGCTTCCAGCCGTTTCATAACGGTCACCGCAACATGGTCGAGCAGATCGCCGAGGACGTCGACGAACTCGTCCTGGGCATCGGAAGCGCGGACGACTCACACTCGGTTCGGAATCCGTTCACCGCCGGTGAACGGATCATGATGATAACCAAGTCACTGGTCGACTCCGATCTGGTGACCTACGCCGTCCCGATCGAGGACCTGGATCGGAACTCGGTGTGGGTGAGCCACGTCCAGAGCATGAGCCCGCACTTCGACGTCGCCTACTCGAACAACCCGCTGGTCGTCCAGCTGTTCCGCGAGGCGAACTTCGAGGTTCGCCAGTCGCCGATGTTCAACCGCGAGGTCCTCGAGGGAACCGAAGTCCGCGAGCGGATGATCAACGGCGGCGACTGGGAGTCGCTGGTCCCCGAGGCCGTCGTCGAGGTCGTCGAGGAGATCGACGGTATCGAAC
>NZ_JBLRWX010000143.1:0-2062 GCF_047921035.1 Natronococcus sp. | reverse complement strand
GATCCAGATGGTCAGCGGGTCGGACACGAACGGCGGGTAGTCTCGCCCGGCGGCCGTCTCGAGCCACGTTCGTTTTTATCGATCGCGGCGTATCCGCGGCCATGATCACGCTCACGTCGGACTTCGGGACGCCCTACCCCGCGGCGATGAAGGGCGTCCTGCTTCGACGCACCGATGCGCGGCTGGCCGACGTCGGCCACGATTTCCCGCGACAGGACGTCCGTACCGCGGCCTTTTGGCTCCGGGAGACGCTGCCGTACTTCCCGCCGGCCACCCACCTCGTCGTCGTCGACCCCGGTGTCGGAACCGACCGCGACGCGATCGCGATCCGGGCGGGCGACCACGCGCTCGTGGGGCCGGATAACGGCGTTTTGCTACCCGCCGCTCGCCGGCTCGCCGGCGATGCTCCCCTCGAGACCGCCGTCGTCGACGAGGAGGGACTCGAGCCGGTCGTCCCCGCGGGCGAGACGGCTCCGGACCCCGGCGAGGGGCCGAGGAGCAACACCTTCCACGGTCGGGACGTCTTCGCGCCGACCGCGGCAGCGGTCCACGAGCGCGGCGGCCTCGACGCCGTGACGTTCCTGACGCCGACGGACGATCCGGTCGACCTCGAGCTTCCCGCGGCGATCATCGAGGACGGCCGCGCCGCCGGCGAGGTGCTGGTCGTCGACGACTTCGGGAACGTGATCACGAACGTTCCCGGGGACTACCTCGAGGGCCGCGAGCGCGTCGTCGCGAACGGCGAGCCGGTTCCGGCCGGCGACACGTTCGCGGCCGTCCCCGCGGGCGAGCGGCTCGCGACCGTCGGGAGCCACGGCTACGTCGAACTCGACGTCAACCGGGGGCGAGGCGAGGCGGCGTTCGACCTTGACGTCGGCGACCGGGTCGTCCTCGAGTCCGTCGACTGATCACCGGAACCGACGTACGGCAGGGGATCAGCGATCCGCGGACGGATCGATGACGAGTTCGCCCGTGGCGTGACAGGAGATCGCACAGCCGGCGAACCGGAACGAGGTCGTTCCGTCCTCGAGGCGGTGGCGGCCCCAGTGGGCGAACAGGGCGTCGAGGGCGTCGGGATCGACCCGCGTCGACAGCGCTTCTAGCTCTTCGGGAGCGGTCTCGAGCACCGACGCGACGGCCAACACCAGGACCGTGCTGACGGGTTCGGGATCGGCGTCGGTCCACCACACGTGGTAGGTCTCGCGGTCATCGTCGCGGTAGACAGTTCGTCCCGCTGCGTCGCCGACCGGCGTCAGCCCGTCCGATGGTGGGGAGAGGGACATTCTACAGGACGGTTTGTGTATTATTACTTAACTATATTGTCAAAAATACAATTAGTGTCTGCGCGGTGATGGCCGGACGGCTACTCGGCGGCGATGACGTCGTCGATGCGGACGATCATCGTCGCGGCCTCGGTCGCGCTCTGGATGGCCTCGCGCTTGACGTCGGCGGGATCGACGACGCCGTACTCGAAGGGGTCGTCGATAGTGACCGTCTCGCCGTCGGTGATCAGACCGGCCCGGCCCTCGGACTCGTGGGCCGCGCGGAGATCGACGAGGGTATCGATCGGGTCCTGGCCGGTGTTGGTCGCCAGCGTCCGCGGGACGACGTCGAGGGCGTCGGCGAAGGAGGTGACCGCGAGCTGCTTGCGGCCCTCGATGCCGGCGGCCTCCGAGCGGATCTTGTCCGCGATCGCGATCTCGGTCGCGCCGGCGCCGGGGACGACCTCGCCCGAGTCGAGCGCCGTCGAGACGACGTCGAGGGCGTCGCCGATGGCGCGCTCGAGTTCGTCGACGACGTGTTCGGTGCCGCCGCGGACGAAGACGGTGACGGCCTCGGCGGCCGCACCGCCCTCGACGAACGCGAGGTCGTCGTCGCCGTAGTTCTGCGCGCGGACGCGGTCGGCCGCGCCGAAGTCCGCTTCCTCGAGGTCCTCGAGGGCGCCGGCTTCCGAGCCGTCCTCCCCGGCGCCACGTTGTGCTGCGGGCGACCCCTCTACGATTTCGGCATGCTCGGTCTGGCCAAGCGCCAGCTCCGCCAGATCCTGGACGAGCTTCGCGAC
>NZ_JBLRWX010000142.1:0-6609 GCF_047921035.1 Natronococcus sp. | reverse complement strand
CTTTCCCTCGAGTCAGCACGTGTTCTTCGGGGACGACGATGTCGTGCATGCGGAACTGCGTCTGCGTGTGGCCCGCCATGTTCGTGTAGTGTTGTTCGATCTCGACGCGGTCCTCGTTGTCCTCGAGGTCGACGATCACTGATCCGTGTCCGTCCGGGAACTTCGCCCAGACGACCACGGCCGACGGAGCGGCTGCTGCGTTCGAGTTTCAGGTTTTCGAGAGCATATTTCATAATCCTTCGCTCTTCATTCGAACACTGAAAACAATCGTCTAACGCTATAATTTGTTATGTGAACTACCAACTACCGGTACGATACCGGTGGGCAATCATGAGAGACACACCACGCCGAACGTTCATGAAGCGAACAGGAATGGCCGGACTGGCCACAGTGGGACTCGCAAGCGGTTCGACAGCCGCCCGCACGGATCCCCCGGGCCACGATCGGCGTCGGACGCGAGGTCGGCTCACGCCGCTCGGCCAGAAACTCCCGCCGGAGGACAATCCGGATCACGTCACGTACACGTTCGGACACGTTAACACGGACGGAACCTGGGGTGGGGCCAGTAGCTTTGCCGGCGAGAGCGCCGTCATCAGCTCGCTGTACGACCTCTCGGATCTCGAGGATCCCGAACTCGTCCACGAGCTCGCGCCGCCGAACGACCTGACGCGCTCGAACGACATCAAGTTCGATCCACTCCGGGAGGGGCTCTATATCCGGGCCCTCGAGGCCAACGACGAGGGCTCGTTCTTCGAGCCGGAACCGGATCCGGACGGAAAGTTCGGCATCGAAGTCGTTGACTTCGGCTGGGAGGAGGGGACCCCCGAGAACCCCGAGGTCCTCGCGTATCTCGAGACGCCGAACATGGGCGTTCACAAGCTCACCGAACACCCCGAGGAACCGGTGCTGTACCTGATCGACAAGGTGACCGACGAGCCGGGACTCATCGCGGTCGACATCAATGATCCCCGCAACCCAGAGATCGTCGAACAGTTCGGCCCGCCGGGGTACTGCCACGACTGTGAGGTCGAAGCCGGCCGCGAGGCGCTACACGCCGCCTACATCATCGGCGAGACCGTCGGCTACGTCACGTTCGATATCTCCGATCCATTGGACCCAACCCAGCTGGGCTTTTTTGACTACGACGACCAGCCCGAGTACACCGCGATCGGCGAGCCGGGGTTCGAGTTGGCCCACCAGATCCACCCCGAACCCGAGCGCGAACTCGCGATCATGGGCGACGAGCAGTTCAGCGGCATCCCCGGCGGCAAACACATCTTCGACACCGGCTGGGACGAGGGCAGCCTCGAGGACCCCCAGCCGATCGGGTTCACGCACTCACCCGACGCGCGCGACCAGGAGGAGTATCCGGGGGCCTGGACGACCCACTTCCACGACGTCGTCTATGACCGCGGCGAAGTACTGCTAATTGATGGTGGCTACTCGCAGGGGGCCTGGGTCGCCAACATCACCAACCCCGAGGATCCGACGCCGACCGAGCGCTACGCGACTGACGACGGAATCGACGACGTCACGCCGTACGCCTGGGGTGCGTTCTACAACGAGGCCCGTGAGTTTGCGTTCGTCACCGACAGCAACACCGGCGTCTACACCTTCAGTGTCTCGGGGAAGGCCGCCCGCGGTAAAGACGGCGGCGGCCCCGGGTCCCACTACGACCTCGAGGCGATCCTCGAGGGGTAGCGGTCTCCCCGGCGCCACACCGGTGGACTCGCCGCCCCACCACGGCCAGTCGCCGGGGTCCCAGGTCTGGCCGGTCATCTCGCTCAGGATGCTGCCGAAGCCGCGGACGCCGTAGGCGTTGCGGGCGATGTTCGTCCCGTACCCGCCGGGATACCGCGAGAGTTGAGCGGTAGCCTTTCCCTCCGCGTGGTCCCACATCGAGACGTTGAGTCGCTGGGACAGTTCGACCGCTTCCGGGTCCGCCTCGGAAGCGATCGGCCAGAGGTTCGACGAGTGATGTACGTCGTCGGGGACGCGGTCGTCAGCCCGGCGATTCCGATCCGTTTCAACTTGAGCAAGCGGAGTCCCCGTCCTCAAGGGGCATCGCAGTCCGCGCAAGCGGGCAAGAAGCCCAGTAGGGCGGGGTAGTAGACCCGATCGATCCTCGAGGACGCTCTTCCGAGACGACCGCGGTCGAACGCTCGAGCCCTCTCGAGGGCCTCGAGTCAGTCGACCTCGTCGTCGCTCGCCGACCGCGGCCGGGAAACCGATCGAACAACTACCTATTGTACAAAGTGTATTTCACAGATATTGATGTTTTTATCACTAGGTAATGTGGATGTAGAAATCTATTAATGGTCGGAGGAAAATTATCTCCGAATATGGACAGACGAAAAGTCCTTCTCGGTAGTGGTGCTGTGCTCACGACGCTCGCCGCCGGCTGTGTCGGCGATCTCCAGTCGGAGACCAGCGCGGGGCGAAGCGCGAACGACGGCAATCCTGGAAACAGCGGCGGTCGGGGCAACCGGAAGGACGACCATCCCGGCGAGGGACGAGGGCAGGACGGACCGAACGGCGTCCCCGGCTTCGTCCCCGAGGAGGTCGAACTCGAGAGCGCGGTCGTCTCCATCGAGGAGTTCCGGCGCCGCGGTCGCACGCTGACGGTCGTGCTCGCCACGACGGTCAGGGACCTGGCGCAGCTCCGCGACGAACTCGACGAACTCCCGTCCGCCCTCGAGGAGGGGATCGAGGACGCCGAGGGGTTCTTCGGCCAGATCGAGACGGTCGAGACCACGCTCGCACACACGTCCGGAGTGAAACTCGCCACCGCCCGGCTCGACGGCGACACGCTGCGTGCGTACGCGGACGGCGAACTGACCGAGGACGAGCTGATCGCGGAGTCTCGCCACCGGATCGAACTGGTGTAGTCGCTCGAGGCAGCTGTCAGTAGTGTCGTACTGTTTCAGTCGGACAGCCGGCGAACTGACCGGCGCTCCCTGAACGAGTCACAGCTGGTCGAGCGGTGCGGCCCGACTCGCGCGCCAGCCGGCGATCGCGGCGTGACCGCGGTCGGCGGGGCCGAGAACGCGGTGATCGCCGGCGAGGCGGTCGTCGTCATCAATCCGCCGCCCGCCGACGACTAAGCCGACGCCGACCTCGTTTTACGAATCGGTCGGGATCGGTTAGCCGGTCGCCCTCGCTGACGACAGGCAGCGACGGCGACCCGCCTCAGCGCTCGATCCCGTACACCTCGCGCGTCCAGTCACGCGTCGGGGTGTCGTACACCGGTCGGTCGCGATCACGCTCGTCCAGCCGTCGGCGGTCGGCCTCGTCCAGCGACCAGTCGAGATCGGCGTTGGCCCGCACGTGCTCGGGGGTCGCCGACCGCGGCAGCGCGACCATGCCGCGGTCGAGTAGCCACCGAAGCGTCACCTGGGCGGGACTCCTGTCGTACCTCTCGGCGAGTTCGCGGACGACCTCGTCGTCGAACACGTCCGCCCGCCCGAACGGCGCCGCCGCCTCGATGACGGTGTCCGATTCCTGGCAGTAATCGACGAGGTCGGGCCGCTGGAACCATGGATTGAACTCGATCTGGTTGACTGCGATCGGAACGTCCGTGATGTGGTGGGCACAGCTCAGCTGGTAGGCGGTGAAGTTCGAGACGCCCACGTTGCGAACGAGCCCGCGATCGTGGAGTCGGGCCATCGCCTGCAGCGACTCCCGGAGCGAGATCGCGGGGTTGGGCCAGTGGATCAGGTAGAGATCGAGGTAGTCGGTCCCGAGTCGCTCCAGCGACGCCTCACACGAGCGGATCAGCGACTCGTAGTCGAGGTTCTTCGGGAGGACCTTCGACGTGAGAAACACGTCCTCGCGGTCGTACTCCGCGAGGACGTCGCCGATGACGGCCTCGTTGTGGTACCCCTCGGCGGTGTCGATGTGGGTGTAGCCAGCCTCGAGCGCTGTACGAACGCTGGTGGCCGTCTGTTCGTCGTCGAGACCGTACGTGCCCAGGCCGAGCGCGGGCAGTTCGTCGCCGCTCGGGAGCGTTCGTGCAGGGTTGCTCACACGGTCCGTTCACGAGATCGATAATTGAACCTACCGCTTCTGGCGGGTGAGTTCGGGATCTGGCTCAGGTCTCGACCGTCCCGAGGACGCGGTCCCGCAGCTCCCTCTCGGAGATGTCGCCGCGGTTGTACGCCTCGACCCACTCGGTCCAGACCGTAACGCTGCCGATCGACATGAACACCCAGTGAAACTACATTTTCATACAATCCGATTAGTTCTCCTATGGATGATAGCTACGGCCGAGCGTTCCGCTGCCCGCGGGGCCGCCGGGCGCCCCGACTCCCTCGCGTCGCGGTCGGCCCGAACGCGTCGCTCGAGAAATCTCGAGCCGCTCCGACCGACGAATGAACGCCGAAACGAACTATCTCGAGCCCTGAAACGCCGAAGGACACTAGTTCGGTGGATCCTTAGCCGGGGTATGTCCCCGGATCGGGATCTGACTGATCGGCTGGCGACCGCGGACGATCCGGAGCTCCTGCTGGCCTGGGAGCTGTGGTGCGAGCGGGGCGTGATCCTGCCGGGGTACGCCGGCGAGATCGCCGAACTCCGCCGGATCAACCGCGAGTGGGCCGACGAGGACGAGCCGTTGCGCTGACGCGCCCGGTCCGCGCTCGAGAACCGCACACTTCGATCGCGTCGTCGGCTGGCGTCGCCGTCCGGAACCGAACAGCACCGGCGCCGGCCGGAGGACACCCCGTACTCGAGGGCGAAAACTCGGTCGCAGTCACCGCGAGCGCCGTCGCTACGGAAAACGAACGTCGAAAGGGGGAGGGGACGTGGTCGCGTGGCGGTGCCGAGTGGGGTGGCCGACATCGAGAGGCGACCCGGGTAGGGGTGGGGTGGGAGGCGGGATTCCGCCGAGATATCCTACCGCGGACACGATCAAAACGGTTCCTCCAAAGCAGGTTGGGTCGGCGCCGCGACGATGTCGCTACGGCAGGCCCCCCTCGAGCCCAACTGGAGAGCCCGATTCGGGGACGACCCGCTTACTCGCGTTCGACCTCGATCCCGTGATGTGCGAGCAGCGTCGCGGCGACCGCCTCGGACCACCCGGTGCGCGTCTCGAGGGCGGTGTCGTGGCGGGTGACCTCGGTCAGGTAGCCCGCGGTCTCGAGATCCGCCGAGACCTTGTGGATCAGCCGCGGGTGGGCGCCCGCGAGCGTGTTGCCCCGCGTAAAGTTGTAGGCGCCGCCGTACCGGCTCGAGGGCCGAACCACCGCCTCGTTGAGCGAGCGGTTCGCGCGGGCGGCGATCGCTCGAGCGTCGCCGGCCTCGGTCGGAAAGATCGCTTGCCCAAACCCGCTGGGGCCGAGCGAGGCGCCCCAGATCCCCATCGAACTGTGCATGTCGATCACCGCGTCGGGGTCGGTCTCGACAAGGAACGACCAGATCGCCTCGGCGATCGGCGTCGTCGGCGACCGACCCGCCGGGAACTGCTGGTTGAGGTCGCCGTGGGGACCGCTGTAGGTCCGATCCCTGACCGCGGGCGCGTTGGCTTCCGGAATTACGACGAGCGTGCCCCGGTCGAACTCCCACTCGCGAGTGCTGTGAGCGGCGTCGATCCCGGCGAGTTCGCTGCCGTGGACGCCGCCGAGGACGACCACGGTCTCGCCGTCGTCCGGCGCGTCGCGGACGTACACTGGGGTCTCGTACCTCGTGCCCGGACGCAGCGTTTGCGTCTCCTCCGTGATCGATCCCGCGGCACTGACCGTGCCGAAAGTGAGCGCCGCGAGTGCGGTTGCCGACCCGCCCGCGATGACGGCTCGCCGACCGAGCGCTGATCGCCGCTCCGAACTCTTCGCTGGACTTTGGTTTCTCACAGTTATACTCCAATAGCCCGACACTAGAGTATATAAAATTATACTTCTGGGATAGATATTAAGAATTATGTGTGAGTATCGAGTCATCGGCGAGAACAGGGACGAACGGGTCCGACTCCGCGATCCGCATCGGCCGGGTGCTACTCGCCGCACGGATCTCCTCCCCCTGGGGAGGGTCGCTCCGCGGTTCAGACGGTTTCGAAGTTTAGTCGGTACGCGGTCATTTCGCCACACCGATCCAGCGAGAAGCTGTGGGCGACGCTCTCACCCGGTGCAAGGGTGAACCGGCCGGAGTCGGCGGAAAGGGGGTTCCCGTCGGCTCCCGTGATCACTGCGATCGCCTCGTAGGAAAGCTCGGAGCCGTCGGTCGTGTTCTCCATGTCGACGTCGACGTTACAGAGGTACGATCCCGTTCCTGACTCCCAGACGAACTCGTGCTCGACCTCGAGTGCGCCCTCCAGTTCGTCCTCGAGGACGAGCTCCGAATCCGGTTCCTCCGGTGCTGGTGACGGTTCGTCGTCCTCTTCGTCTCCCCCCGTCTCGTCTTCGTCGTCGCTTTCGTCCGTTTCCTCGTCGCCATCGTCTTCATCGTCGTTTTCGTCCGGCTGCTCCTCGTCGGGTCCATCGTCAGCGTCGGTCCCGTCGTCTCCTTCATCCGCAACATCTTCCTCTTCGGCTTCGTCGTCCTCGCCCTCGGCCGGTTCCTCGTCGGCTTCTCCCTCCGTCACGTCCTCGTCGGACTCCTCGAACTCTTCCTGCTCCG
>NZ_JBLRWX010000141.1:0-6609 GCF_047921035.1 Natronococcus sp. | reverse complement strand
GCCGTCTGCTCCTTCAGGAGTATCGAGCTTGATGACGGCGGTACGACGGTATTCCACTGTGTTTCACATACATGAAGAATGTTACTTATATATTGGGGAGTCGGCCTGCCATCGTAGCGTAGTCTGTGTCATCCGTTGTCGGCTTCCTCCCCGACCTCAAGGGTCGGGGCATCCGCCTCGTTCCGCCTGTGAATCCGAATCGGTCGATTCGTTACGTAGGGAGGCAAACTGCTCGCTTCGCTCGCAGTTTCTACCGGGCGAACGGCCGTCCGAGACGCGCGACAGCGCGTCTCTCTGCGGGACGACGATCGAACCGCGAGCGAAGTGAGCGGTGAGTGAGTCGTCTCTACGTAACGTGAATTTCGCGCGATAATCTGATACCAAAACTGTGCTACTGTCAGCTAGTAGCGGCTGGATCGCCTCTCTTCTACTCAGTCGTCGCCTCGAGGTGCGACGTTACCCGGGAGCCGGAACAGGTTCTCCGGATCGTACTCGGTCTTGAGATCGACCATCCGATCGTAGTTGTCGCCGTAGCGCGCCCGTGCGGGCTCCTCGTACAGGCCGGGGAAGTTGCCGTACCGCCCCGACGCGATCGACAGTGTCTCGGCCTTTGCGATGGCCTCGCGGGCCCACTCGAGGTTTGTGTCGTCCGCGTCGGGGTCCTCCCAGTTGGCCTCGACGGTGAGCATGTGGGGCTTGTCGCGGTGCCAGAACGCCGTCGCGTCCTGCGGAACGTCGGCGACCGCCCCGTCGAGGTGCCAGAGGTCGAGCGTCGACAGCGCCGACGGCGCGGCCTCGTTGTACTCGAGCATCAGATCGACGACCGCGTCGTCGAGTTCCTCGAGGTAGATCGCCTTCCAGTAGTAGCGCAGCCCGTCGGGGTAGTCCTCGTCGAGCATCGACTGCAGGTCGACGTACGTCATCTCCCCGCTGAGATCGACCAGCGGGGTCGCGCCCTCGAGCAGCGATCCGAAGACCTCGTCGGCGTCCGCGGGGTCGCCACGGTACGAGCCCAGCATCGCGATCGCGGGCTCGCCCCACGTCTCCTCGGGGAACTCCTCGAGGTCGGGAACGTGGGCGGTAAAGACGAGTACGCCCGCGTTTCGCGGCGCGTCAGCGATCCACTCCCGGTAGCGGGCCATCACCGCGGGCGCGTCGTCGGCGCGGAACCAGATGAACAGCGCGGACACTTCGGGACCGACCTCGTGGAGTTCGTACTGGAAGGAGGTGACGATCCCGAGGGCACCGCCGCCGCCGCGCAGTCCCCAGAACAGGTCCGGGTTCCGATCGCGACTCGCCGTCCGAACCCGACCGTCCGCGGTGACGACGTCGACGCTCACCAGGTTGTCCAGTGCGAGCCCGTACTCGCGGCTCAGGTGGCCGTACCTCCCGTTGAGCGTCAGCCCCGCGATACCGGTCTGTGAGACCGCACCGAGTGCGGTCGCGAGGCCGAACAGCTGCGTCTCGCAGTCGACGTCGCCCAGCGTCGTCCCGCCCTCGGCGCGAACAGTTCCCGCCTCGCGGTCGACCCGCACGGCGGTCATCTCGGAGAGATCGACGACAAGGCCGCCGTCGTTGACCGCCGTTCCGGCGACGTTGTGTCCGCCACCACGGACGGCGACCTCGAGCCCCTGCTCGCGAGCGAAATTCACGGCGGCGACGACGTCCGCGACGCCGGAACAACGTGCGACGATCGCCGGGTAGCGGTCGATCATTCCGTTCCAGATCTCGCGCGTGTCGTCGTAGCCCGGATCCGCGGGCCGAACGATCTCGCCGGAAAAGTCGGCCGTGAGCGACGCGACGTCCTCGCTCGAGAGCGTCGCGAACGTCTCCTCTCCAGAGGTCCTGTCAACAGTGCGCATACTCGAACGGACGCTTCCGGTGTAGATAACGTCGGAGTCACGAGGACCGGACGATCAGCCGAACGGGACCGTCGACGGCCGTTCGGAGCCACCGAACTGGCCTCATTCAGTGGGCCCGAACGCGGAACGGCCGTTCAGGTCTCGTCGGCGGGATCGCGCTCCTCGGCCACGACGTACTGGATCTCGACGATCGGCCCGCCGTCGGGCGAGCCGATCGCGTCGGCGAGCCGATCCGCCAGCCCCGGAACCGGCCCCGGCTCCGAACCGGCGATCGTCACGGTGATCCGGTCGGCCGACTGGATCGGGTAGTTCCCGTCGAGTTCGACCACGACGTCCCGGGCCTCGAGCCCCTCGTACTGCGGTTCCTCGAGCACCGCTTCGACCTCGTCCTCGGCCGACGACTCGAGCTGGGTCGTCTGGAAATCCAGCAGCGTGATCCCGGCCAGCGGCGCGGCCAGCACCAGCAGCGCGACCCCGAAGACGGCCGCGTACCTGTAGGTCAGTCCGCGGGTCGGCGAGACCTCGAACAGCCCCTGCGGACGGTAGCCGGCGACCCACAGCGTGGCCAGCGCGGCGAGGTTGATCGAGAGCAGGTTGACGGCGACGAGCACCACCGCGCCCAGGGCCGCGCCGTACATCCCCCAGGCGACCGTGATGCCGACCGCGGCGGCGGGCGGGATGAGCGCCGCGGCGATCATCACGCCGACGATCGCTTCGGAGAACCCGCGCGTGAGACTCAGGATGCCCGCCACGCCGGCGCCCAGCGCGACGGCGATCGAGAACAGGTTCGGCGAGACGCGCTCCTCGAGTTCCGTGGCGACGACGATGTCGACTCCGGCAGGCTCGAGGCCGGCCAGCCGCGCGAGCGTCGCGAGGCCGATCGACGCGACGACGACGATCGCGACGCCGACCGCCTGGTACCGAAACCCGGTCGCCTTGAGCGCGTCGTCGCCGGTGACGATCCCGATGCTGGCGGCGAGGGCGGGGCCGAGCAGCGGCGCGATCACCATCGAGCCGACGACGACCGCCGGGGAGTCCGCGAGCAGTCCGGAGGTGGCGACGACGGCGCTGATGAGCAACATAACCGCGTAGATCGAAAACTGCGGCGTGAACTCTTCGGCTTTCGTTCGAAGGACCTGCCGCGAGGTGCGCGCCCCTCGCTGCCCGCCCCGACTGTACTGGTCCCGGAGCGTCGTGAACTCCTCCGAGATGACCGTCTCGGCGTCGATGACGACGACCCGGGCGTCGTCGCTCACCCCTGCCTGCCGCAGGCGATCGAGCACCGGTTCGACCGCTCGCGTCGGCAGCGGGAACCGAACGACGGCCGTGTACCCCCTGCCGCTGGTCTCGTCGCTGACGACGTACTCGATCGCCTCCTCCTCGAGGATGTTCAGGACGGCCTGTCGTCGCCCCTCCGGCACCGTGATCTCGAGATAGCGCATAGGTCCACGACGACGGGCCGACGAATAGTACCGGAGGGGGAGTCCCCCTGGCGACGGCGGCTTCTCATACGGGGTACTGTCCGTCAGTTCCGGCGCAACCGCCGCCCGGATCGCGGTTGTGCCGGTACATCGGGACAGCAATCGTATCAGTGGTCGCTGCCGACGATCCCGCAGGCGATCGACTCGGGCTCGAGCAGTTCCTCGCCGTCGACGACCTCGGGATCCAGCAACAGGATCGTGTCGTCGGGCATCGACTCTTCGACCCGGATCTCGCGGCCGAGTTCGGTCTCGAGGTCGTCGACGTCCTCGAGGTCGCCCTCGCGCTCGGAGAGGAGTTCGGCGTTCGCTCTCGAGAGGACGAAGACGAGCGAGCCCGGCTCGGACGCGTCGGTCTCGGCGGCCTCGAGCAGTTCGGCCAGCGCGTCGGAAGTGAGTTCCTGAAACGAGCGGATCGTCACGCGATCGGTGTCGGAGCCGGCGGCGTCCTCGGACTGGGTTCGGACGCGCGAGGCCAGCTCCTCGAAGTCGGTGTTCTCGTCCATACTCCGGACGCCACCGTCGGCGTCCTTTATCGTGTGCCCGGCCAGTTCCGGCATAGCAGATTAGTTTCAGTCCGTATCAGCCGGCGTTGCGCTGAAGGATATCTTCTTTTCGAACGGACGAGCAAAACGACCCGTCCTGCTATCCTGGCACCAGTGATTTCCACGTCCTCCCCAGCCGATTCGCTCGGTCGCGTTGCTCCCTTGCTCATCCCTCGCGCAAGTTGTCGACCGCCCTCGCTAGCGCTCAGTCGGCCGACAGCGCGCGCCATCGCGCTGTGGATGGCCAAACTGGGAACACTGCGGGCCGAAAACGACGACCGCTACTGGTACTCCGGCAACCGGTCCGAGCGGTCCGAACCGTCGACGAACGGGAGGTCGGTTCGTGCGGCCGGGACCTCCTCGCCACCGACGCGAACCGTTAGTTCGTCGGCCTCGAGCCCGAACTCGACGACCGCGAGCGCGATCGGCTCCTCGAGCAGCGGGCTCGTATCGGTTCGGGTCACCTCGCCGACCGACGAATCGCCGTCGAAGACCGCGGCGTCGGCCTCGGGAACGGCCTCGCCCTCGAGGGTCAGCCCGACGAGGCGCTTGCTGGGCTGGCCGCGGTTCTCGACTCGGGAGACGACCTCCTGGCCGACGTAACAGCCCTTCTCGAAGTCGAGGGCGTTTCGGAGGCCGAGGACGTTCGGAATCTGCCCCTCGAGTTCGGTCTCGAACAGGGGGGATCCGGCCTCGAGCGTGAGGGTGTCCCACGTTCGGTAGCCGAAGGGGGCGGCGTTGAGCCCCTGGTTCAAGAGGACGTCGTAGACGGCCTCGGCGGCGTCGACCGCACAGATCACCTCGTAGCTCTCCTCGCCGGTGAGCGCGTCGGTGCGGACGACGGTGACGCCGTCGTCGCCCATCGAGCCGCGGACGAAGGAGTAGCGCTGGTCGGGCGAGGCGGCGCCGTTGAGCACGCTCGCGATCTTCTCGGTCGCGTGGGGGCCGTGGACGCCGAAGACGGCGTAGTCGTCGGTCGCGACCCTGATCTCGACGTCCTGGATAAAGACCTTCTCGGACCACTCCTCGGCGAGGTCGTCGGCGTGGGCGGGCGGGGTAAAGAGGAGCAGCCGCTCGCCGGCATTATAAATGTAGAGTTCGATCTCGATGCGGCCCTGGGGGCCGAGAACGAGCGCGTAACAGCCCTGGCCGTCCTCGCTCGGGACCCGATTCGAGACGACGTTGTCGACGTACTCGAGGCGGTCCTCGCCCTCGACGACGACGACGCCGTAGGCGGCCTCGAACAGGCCGACGCCGTTTCTGACCGCGCGGTGGGCTCGCTCGGGACGGCCGTAGTGTTCGACGACCGTTCGGCCGGCGCGATCGCCGAACGTGGCTCCGAGATCCGTGTGGATGGCCTCGATGACGCTCATGGATACGGAGAGGGGACAGGCACCCACAGGCGTTTCGATTCAGAAGGGCATCCGCTCGCGGAGCCAGTCGCCGATCGACTGCTCGTCGGCGTCGTCGGTCGGCACCTCCGGAACGACGCGCTCGTCGGGTTTGATCACCGTCTCGCTGGCCTCCGCGTCGACGTCGATCAGCCCGTCCTCCTTGAGCGTCGCCAGCGCCTCCTCGAGTTCGTCGATATCGACTTCGGCCTCCGCGCGGAGTTCGAAGACGGTCATCCCGTCGTCGGCCCGGTCGACGAGCGCGTCGAGTACCGCCACCTCGGTCTCCGCCCGGTCCCGGTACTCCCGCTTTGCTCTCATCCGTCAGCCTATTCGTCGACCCGGGATTTGACGTTTGTCGTTCGGCTCCCCCGCTCGAGCGATCGGCAAGCCGGACCGACAGCGCCGCGACAGCGCCCATGCAGTACGTTTTTTATGGCCTGACTCGATACGGTGAGACAATGGTCCTGCGATGTTCGCTGCTCGGTCACGACTACGGAGACGTCGACGTCGAACGCGAGCGCGAAGAGCGGGGGAGCGAGGTCGTCGTCACCGTCCGGGAGTACGAGGAGTGTGCTCGCTGCGGCGATAAACACGTCATCAGCGAGAACACCGAAGTGCGGAGCATCTCGACGGCCGGCGCCGGCCCGCGACCCGACGAACCCGAGCCGCAATCGACACCCCGATCGGCGGAGCCGCCGGCGGCCGAGCCCAACGACGCGGGCACCGGCGGATTCACGGCCGAAACGGAAGCGACGGACGCGACGTTTATCGACGCCGACGACGCCGGGAGCGAGCCCGCGCCGACACAGCGTCCGTCAGCAGCGGGAGCCGAGAACGGCGGGTCCGGAGCCGGACCTCCCGAGGGTACCGCGGGAGCCGAACCCGCCGAGACTGACACCGCCGAGACCGACTTCGCCGAAACCGACGCCACCAGTTTCGGCTCCACGGGCTCGAACGCTCCCGGAGCCGACGCTGTCGACGCCGCTGACGCCGCCGACGCCGGACTCGAGCTCCCGACCGACGAGAACGGCGACCCCGTTACCGACGACGGCGAGATCCTCGAGGACGACGGAACGACGACCCGCGACCGCGAGTACGGCGAGTGGCCCGACTCCAGCGACGTCGGCCCGCCGATCGAGCGCGGAACCGACGACGAGTCCGACGACTGGCCCGACAAGGAGTCTGAGCCCCTCGAGGACGACGCCATCTTGCTCGATACCGGTGCCGAGCTGATCGAGGCGAACTCGAGCGATGGCGACGTCGAGACCGAGCCGGGAACGGGACCGGAGCCGTCCGAGTCGAGTTCGCCCGCGGGCGGCCCGCCGGCCAT
>NZ_JBLRWX010000140.1:0-6699 GCF_047921035.1 Natronococcus sp. | reverse complement strand
TCGCTGACTTCCGGCGTGTCCTCGGTGAACCGGTAGCTCGGGAGCTCCTCGGCGACCTCGGCGAAAACCTCTCGAGCCGCCTGTCCGCCGAAGAAGTCCAGCTCCTCGCCGAAGATGTCGGCGTCGTACGTCGTCTCGAGGGCCGGGAAGAGCCCGTACTCGTCGTACATGAGCAGCTGCATCTCCTCAGTCGCGGTCGTCCACCGGATGTAGTCCCAGGCACGGCTGGTCTCCCCGCTTTCGTGTTGGTCCGGGATCATCAGGCTCGAGCCGCCCCAGTTCGACGCGCGTGCGCCGCCTTCTTCGAACGCCGGAATCTTGTAGACGCCCCAGTCGCCCTCGGTTTCCGGCAGCTCCGCGCGGAGCGTCCCCTCCATCCAGGCCGCCGAGGGAAGCGAGGCGATGTCGCCGTCGCCGTACGCACCGAACCAGGCCGACGACCAGCCCTCGAGGTTCGACGCGATACCGGCGTCGTGGAGATTCTTGATGTTCTGGGCGACCTGCAGGGACGTCTCCGAATGGATGTTCACCGCACCGTCCTCGGTGAACGGTTCGCCCTCGAGCTGTCGGAACTGGAACCGCCAGAATCCGTCGAGGTCGTTCTCCGGCAGGTTCAGCATGTAGACGTCGTCCGGAAGCTGCTCTCCCTGTTCGATGAAGTCGTCCCAGGTCTCGATCGCGTCGGCGTCGAGACCGTGTTCGTCGTAGACGTCAGTACGGTAGAACACCGCAGTCGGTCCGATATCCCACGGCAGCGCGTAGATATCGTCCCCGTCGGTGAGCGACTCCCAGACGCCCGAAACGAAGTCGTCGTAGACGTCAGCCTCCTCAATTTGGTCCGTGATATCCAGCACGGCTCCGGTATCGATGTAGCTCGGGCCGTCGATCATCTCGAGCATCGACACCTCCGGCGCGCCCGAGCCCGAGGCGAGGCGCGTCTGGAGGTCCTCTTTCATCGCGTCCTGGCCGAACTCTTCGATCTCGACCGAGGCGTCGTGCTCGTCGTTGTACTCGTCGGCGGTCAGCTCCATCGAGCGCGCGGCGACGTCCCATCCCCAGCCGGCAATCTCGTCGGCTATCTCGTCGGTATCGGTCCCGTCGTCGTCCCCTTCGGGATCGCCGGTGCCGATACAGCCCGCCAGTGCGGCCGCACCGAGTGCGGTGGTACCCTTCAGCAGTCGACGTCGTCCGAACCGTCCGTATATGGTATCTTGTGACATGCACACACCGAGTATTCCAGACACAGTAACGGCCATAACTTAAATCTTTTTCTCAGTGCTCGAAGAACAACTGATAGAGAGCGTAAGAGACGCGTTTCCAATGAGCGAACGTCGCTATTTTATATAGTTATCTCGTCGTGGCTACGGAGAAAGCGGATTATCTTTCCTACTTGTACGTTTCGTTCTTCGGAGACCACACGAAACGAACCCTCGTACTCGAACGCTGTTCACTGATGGAGAACAACAGTTTAGTAGCTCGACTCCCGTAGCTGAGAGAGAAACGATGGGTGATGAGGACGGCGTCTCTGTACAGGCGACTGCAACCACCTTCTCGATCGTCGAGTCACTTCGGGACCGAAACCGAAGCGGCGTCACCGAATTAGCGACGGAACTCGAACTCTCGAAGAGCGCCGTTCACAACCACCTTAGTACACTCGTCGCGCTGGGATACGTTCGTCGCGTCGACGGCGGCTACGAACTCACGCACGAATTTCTCCGACTCGGATTGGCCACGCGCGAACGCAACCAGATCTACGACGCTGCGAAAACGGACCTGCGAACGCTCGCCGGGACGACCGGTGAGATCGTCAACCTCGTCGTTCCGGAGGCAGATCACGGCGTCTACCTCTACCGTGTCGGGGACAGTGACCATCCGATCCCGGAGGGCGGCCAGGTCTCGTTACACGCCTCCGCTGCCGGAAAGTCGATCCTCGCGTTTCGCGATTACGACGCCGTAGACGCGTACATCGACCGGTCCGGCCTCCCGGCTCTAACCGACCGCACTGTCACCCACCCCGCCACGCTCCGAAGTCAGCTGCGGTCGATCCGCGACCAGCGCGTCGCGTTCGACCGTGGCGAACAGACGCCGAACTGGCAGTGTGTCGCCAGCCCGATCGTCGTCGAGGACGAACCGATCGCCGCGATCAGCGTCTCCGGCCCCGCCGATCGGATGCGAGGAAAACGACTCGAGGAGGACGCGACCGGGCTCGTCGTGAGCACGGCGAAAGCGATCGAACTCGAGGTACTCGATTCGACCGATAGCGAGAACTGATTGCCGCCGACGGAACGACTCTCGGTCGTGGCTGTATCACCGATAGTGGAACCGTCGCAGTGCTTTGCGGTATTGGCCCGACGAAACGGGTTGGGTTCGGAAGACGGCCGAGGCGGTCGGCGAGACCGTCGAAGGACCACGGGCGTAGAGAACGAATCGAGAAGGAGGTTTCGACCGAACTATTCGGAGGTCGGAACTCTCCTCCGAATCACTTCGGGAGCGATCCCGTTGACGGCCGCGAACACCGCGCCGAGGACCAGCCCGTAGACGAGGTGGCCGATCGCGAACAGGAGCGCCGCGAACAGCTCCGCCGCCATCCCGGGTACGGGCAGGAACGGCAGCGGGAAGGTCCCGATCCCGGCCCGCGCCATCGCGGCCGGAAAGATCAGTCCCCCGGCGACGATGCCGATCACCGTCCCGAAGACGATCCCGGCGATGAGGTACTCCCGAAAGCTGCCGACGACGTTCTGGATCGCGGGTCTCGAGACGACCGCCGCAAACGTCAGCCCGAACAGCACGCTGAGTATCAGGTGGATCGTCCACCCTGCGCCGACATCGGCGGCCGGAATCGGCGCGAGACCCCCGAGCAGTTCGATCTGATTGCCCCCGAGGTGGAGGAGGACTCCCATTGCGATACCGCCGGCCAGACCGCCGGTGAAGCCGCCACCCCAGCGACCGACGCCGTCGATCGTCTGATTGTCATTCTCTACCATGAAGGAGATAGGGTCTTCTGGCAAAATAATCCTATCATCGGCTTCACACCGCGACTGTCTCCCGACCGGAGAGAAACGCCGGGAACCGGGAGCGGGTTCCGTTCTATATAACTATATACAATTTATACTTCGGTGAGCGCCGATTCGAACCGCTTCTCGCGGTCGACCATCCCGTCGGGAGAAGGAGTGGGCGAACGATCGCTACTCGCGGATCGACTCGAAGGAATCGTCGGCGATCGAGGCCGCCAGTTCGTCGCTCGAGTGTTCGTCGGGAACCTGCTGGGGGTACTTCCGCCGGAAGTAGCCGATCAGGTTCTCGAGGTCGCGCTCGAGGAACTCGTCGGCGTTGGCGTGATCGGTCGGTACCGCCTGGGGCCAGTCGAACACCTTCACTCCCTCCTCGTTGACGAAGACGTTGTACTCGCTCATGTCGGCGTGGACGTATCCCGCCTCGTACGCGCCCGCGATCTCACCGACGAGCAGATCGAGCACCCCGAGTACCTGATCGGGCTCGAGTCGCGTCCGGGAGAGTTCGACGCCGTCCATCTTCTCCATGACGATGGCGTGGCGGTTCTGGTCGATCGGTCGGGGGACGGCGACGTCCGGGTAGAGTTCCTCGAGGATGTCGTGTTCGCGCTCGGCCGCCTTGCGCGCGGTGTACATCCACGAGACGTGGTCCTTGTCGGAGGTGTAGTCGCGCTCCTTGTGGACCTCCCGGAAGTTCGTGTACCCCTCGCGGTGGTACTTCAGCGCCAGGGGTTTGTAGGAGCGAACCTCGTAGACGTCGCTCTCCTTGCCGACGCCCAGCGGCGAGCCGAACTCGATTATCGTCTCCCGTTCGACGAGCGCCCGCAGCGCGAGCGCATCGTACCCCTCGAACTGGAGGGTGTACCCCTCGTACTGGATCGTCTTTTTTTCGACGAGCCCGCGCTTGAGACAGCGCTCGAGGCGGTAGTCGACCTCCTCCTCGGTCAGGTTGGCGAACTTCGGGATCTTCTCCCGCTGGACCCACTCCGAGAAGCGCATTCCCTGTTCCACGCCCGAGAGGAGATAGAAGTCCGCTTCCTCGAGCTCCGGCAGTAACTCGGCGACGTTCCGCACCATGTCCCGAAGCTACCCGTTCGGCACGTAAAAACGTCGTGACAACGGCTACGCGGGCCGATCCGTACGCGCCGTCGTCTCGACGGGTAGCCGTCACGGCCCGATGGTAAACCGCTGAGGACGATATGAAACGAGCGCGTCGTCGCAATCGCTTTCCGGTTCGCCGTCCTGCCCTCGAGCATGACCGCGCTTGCCGACCGCGACTGGCGGCTCATCGCCGACGAGGCCCGCGACGGGCCGACTCAGATGGCCCTCGAGGAGATCGCCGCCCGAACGGCGCTCGAGGACGATCTCCGGACCGTTCGCGTCTACTCCTGGGAGCCGAGCACGCTCTCGCTGGGCTACCGGCAGGATCCCGACTCCGTCGACTGGGAGTACTGCGAACGGGCTGGGGTCGACGTCACCCGCAGACAGACCGGCGGCGGGGGGATCTACCACGACCGGTACGCCGACATCTCCTACACGATCGTCGCGCCGGCGGCGGAGGTTCCCGGCGACCTGATGGACTGTTATGCCCTGTTTTGCGAGCCGATCCTCGAGGCGTTCGACCGGATGGGAATCGACGCGGACTTCGCGGATGCCGAACAGGAGTCGATCTACTACCCCTCCTGCTATCTTCGGGACATCAACCCGGCCCACGACGTGGTCGCACCGGCGAGTGCGGGCGCGGACGCGAAGAAACTCAGCGGCAACGCCCAGTACCGCCAGCGAGACGTCGTGATCCAGCACGGCTCGCTATCCTACGATCTCGAGCCCGATCACCACGTCGACGTCTTCGACAGCGATGTCACTGCGGAGACGTTCGTCAATCGGGTCACCAGCATCCGCGAGCAGACCAGTCTCGACCGTGAGACCGCCGTCGAAACCGTCACCGACTCCCTGCGGGAGTGGTGTGGAGCGACCGACGGCGAGTGGCGCGCGGACGAACTCGAGGCGGCCCGCGACCTCGCCGACCGGAAGTACGGCGCGGACGCCTGGGTTCGAGATCGGGAGGTCCTCGAGGCCGGCGAGCAGTAGGACGGTTCGTCCGGGCGAAGACGGGACCGCGGCTTTCCGTCACGGTCCGAACAGCAACGCGTAGAAAAACAGCGCGGCGGCGGTGCCGAGCGCGGCGTGTCCGGCGATACCCGCGGCCACGACGAGTCCGCCTGCGGCGCGGACGATCGGTCGAACCGGGTCACCTAGCAACTGTCGTTCGACGTCGGCTACGGTCATTGTGTTTCCCCTCACGTCAGGATTGGGGACAAACGGGTACAAAATCCCGAGTTACTTCCCAGAAGCTTGGAGTACCGTGACCCGCTTCAGCGCATCCGTCTCCCCCTCGGGACGAGCGGCCGATCCGCCGACTCCGAAGTATCTATCACGCGGCGATACCCACTCTCGGCCATGAAGGTCGGCGCACACGTCTCGATCTCCGGCTCGCGCGTCTCCTCGGACGACGAAACGCCTCCGTACGGCGACATCCGCAACGCTGTCCACCGCCAGGTCGCCTTCGGCGGTAACTGCGGACAGGTGTTTACGACTTCGCCGCAGGTCTGGGCCCAGCCCGAGATCAGCGAGGAAGCGGCCGAGGGCTTCCGCGAAGAGAGCGACGAACTGCTCGAGGGGCCGTGGGTGATCCACTCCTCGTACCTCGTCAACCTCTGTACGCCGAAGGACGACCTCCGGGAAAAGTCCAAAGAGAGCATGCAGGCCGAACTCGACGCGGCCGAGAAGCTGGGCATTCCGTACGTAAACGTCCATCTGGGCGCGCATACGGGCGCCGGCGTCGAGGGCGGTCTCGACAACGCGGCGAGTCTCATCGACGAACTCGACGTCCCCGAGGACGTTCAGATCCTCATCGAGTCCGACGCGGGTAGCGGGACCAAACTGGGCGGCGAGTTCGCCCACCTCGCGGGCATCATCGACCGCACGGACGAGGATATCGGCATCTGCATCGACACCGCCCACACGCTGGTCGCGGGCAACGACCTCACGACGCCCGAGTCCGTCGACGAAACCGTCGGGCGGTTCGACGACGAGATCGGCCTCGAGCACCTCGAGTACATCCACCTCAACGACTCGAAACACGACGTCGGCACGCACAAGGACGAACACGCGCTCATCGGCGAGGGCTACATCGGCGAGGACGGCATCCGCGCGATCGTCAACCATCCCGACCTTCGGGAGTTGCCCTTCGCCCTCGAGACGCCCACTGAGGACGGAAAGGGCTTCGCCTGGAACATCGAGAAGACGAAGGAACTCCGGGAGGAGGCGTAAACACCCGCTTCGACGCCGCTCGGAACCGACCCGCTTTTACTCCCGCTGGCACTACGAGGAGCCGTGCGCGAGTTCTCCGAAGCCTACCTCGAGCGGACCCGCGAGGGGATGTGGGACGACTCCCGGCAGGCGCTGGCCCCTCTCGAGCTCGACTCCCGAGAGCGCGTGCTCGACGTCGGCTGTGGCACCGGCGAGCTGAGCCGCGTGCTCGCCGCGGAGTGCCCGGGTGAGGTCGTCGGCTGCGACGCCGACGCGGACCTGCTCGAGTTCGCCGGCGAGCACATCCCGGTCGTCGCGGGCGACGCCCTTCGGCTCCCGTTCGCCGACGACAGCTTCGACCTCGTCGTCTGTCAGG
>NZ_JBLRWX010000139.1:0-6738 GCF_047921035.1 Natronococcus sp. | reverse complement strand
GTTCACGCCGGTCCGGGCTGGTGCTGGGGACGCAGCGACCGGCGTTTTCAGCGGCGTCAGGTACTATCCCGAGATAGAGATGGGCGACAACCAAGAGTTCGTCGAGGCCTACGAGGCCGAGTACGACGAACTACCGGACAACTTCTCGCGGGTCGGCTACGACTCGATTCGGATGATGGCACGAGGGATCCAGGAAGCCGGATCGGACGACCCGACCGAGGTCGCGGGCGTCCTGGGCGGCCTCGAGCAGGACACCATCTTCGGGCCCAACGAGTTCCGCGAGTGTGACGGCCAGGCCGTGAACCCAGTGTGGATGGGCGAACTCGTCGAGAACGACGATCTACCGGACGTCGAGATCCTGACGGAACTCGACGGCGAGGAGGCGATTCCAGCCTGTGAAGAAACCGGCTGTGAGCGATAGAGGTTGTGGATAGGTACGTTCGACAATGCACGGAACGACTCGCCGACCGGCGTTATGTTAGGAACAGCCACTCAACAACTGTTAGACGGGTTGACGCTCGGATTCGTCTACGTACTGCTCGCTGCCGGACTGTCGGTCATCTTCGGCGTGATGAACGTCATCAACTTCGCCCACGGTGAGCTGGCGGTTTTGGGCGCGTACCTCGCGGTCGCGATCACGATCCAAACCGGTATCGGCGGCACGGCCTTTATTGCAGCACTGGTGATCGCCCCGCTTCTGGTCGGGATCCTGGGCGTCGCCCTCGAACGATACACCGTACAGCCGCTGTACGGCCGGAACCCGCTCTATCACATTCTGTTGACGTTCGGCCTCGTCCTCGTCATCAACGATCTCATCTATCTCATCTGGGGGACGGGGTCGTTCAGACTCCCGCGACCGGGGGTATTGACCGGAACGATCGGGGCGTTCGGGTTCGACGTCAGCGCCTACAACCTCTTTATGATAGTTAGCGGCGCACTGATGGCCTTCGCCGTCTGGGCGCTGCTCGAGTACACCCGGTACGGACTGATCATCCGGGCGGGCTCGCAGGACCGCCAGATGGTCCGGAACCTCGGGATTCAAATCGATCGGTACTACTCGCTGGTCTTCGGTGTCGGGGCCGCACTCGCCGCCTTCGCCGGTATCATCCTCGCCGGAAACCAGCAGGCCCACCCCGAACTCGGGATGTCGATTATCATCCCGGCGTTCGTCATCGTCGTCCTCGGTGGCCTTGGGAGCTTCAAGGGTGCAGTCGTCGGCGGCCTCCTCGTAGGGATCCTCCAGGAGTCGATCCTGCGACCGTGGGTCCCCTGGCTCGAGGGAATGGTTATCTTCGTGCTGATGATCGCCATTCTCTTGATCCGTCCCCACGGGCTGTTCGGAACCGAACACGCCGAGGAGGGCGGAACCGAGCGGCTGCTGGCTGGCAAAACCGGCAGCCTGCTCGAGCGGGAGACGCGGTTCAAGCTCGGGCTCGTGATGATCGGCATCCTCGCGCTGATGCCGATCGTGGCCGGATTGCTCGGCAACCAGTTCTGGGTTACGTTCGGCTCCCGTGTCCTCGTGTGGGCACTATTTGCGCTCTCGCTCGACTTCGTGATGGGATACACCGGGCTGGTGTCACTTGGACACGCGCTGTTCCTCGGGCTCGGCGCGTACGCGGTCGTACTTGGGCTGATCCACGTCTCAAGTTCCGTCGTCGTCGCGCTCGCGCTGGCAGTCGCCCTCTCGGCGGCGATCGCGTGGATCGTCGGCTTCCTCTCGATCCGGGTCGCCGGGGTCTACTTTGCGATGATCACGCTCGCGTTCGCCGAACTCTACTACAACCTGCTCTATCGGCTCGAGATCACCGGCGGCTCCGAGGGGATCGGATTGATCGGCCAGGACTACTATTACGGCATCGCTGGCGTCGGTACGTCGCTCGACGACATCGCATTCTTCGTCGGCCCGGTCGTGCTGACCGGCCACTCGCTGTTCTACTACGTCGTGTTGGGCGCGCTCGTCGCCTCGTACTTCGTCACCCGGCGAATGCTCCAGTCGCCGTTCGGTTCGGTACTGAAATCGATCCGGGAGAACGAGGAACGAGCGACGTTCCTCGGCTACGAGACGGTCGTCTACAAGCGTCGCGCGTTCGTCGTCAGCGGGGCGTTCGCGGGCCTCGCCGGCGGACTGTTTGCGCTCAACAACGCGTTCGTCTCCCCTTCGGTCACGGAGTGGCTGAAGTCCGGTGAGGTGATCGTGATGGTCATTCTCGGCGGGATGGGAACGCTGTACGGACCGCTCATCGGTGCCGGCGCGTTCTTTGGCCTGGAACAGTTGCTGACCCACTACACTGGCCGGTGGCGGCTGGTCCTTGGGACGATCTTCGTCCTGTTCGTGATCTTCCTCCCGCGGGGGTTGGTCTCGGTGCCGACGTTGCTCGCGCCGTACCTACCCGGCGGACCGGGACCCGAAGCGGATTCCGGACAACTACCCGAAGAAACCCGAACGGAGGGCGGTGACTGATGGCAACAGAAACTCGAATCCGAAACCGGCAAACCGACGGTGAAACGATACTGGAACTCGACGGGCTGACCAAGACGTTCGGCGCGTTCGCGGCCATCGACGACGTTTCGATGACGGTCGAACGAGGCGAGTTCCGCAGCGTCATCGGCCCGAACGGCGCTGGCAAGACCACGCTGTTCAACCTCATTTCCGGCGCGTTGCCCGTCAGCGAGGGAGCCGTCTACTTCGACGGCGAGAACATTACCTCTCTCTCGCCGCCCGAGCGCGTCGGTCGCGGCATCGGTCGATCGTTCCAGATATCCAACGTCTTCGGCGGCCTCTCCGTCCGCGAGAACGTCAGACTCGCGGTTCAGGCCGACCGGCGGAGCGAATACAACCTGATCGAATCGCTCTTCAAGCCGACGGGTCGGTACGGAGACATCAACGCGGAGACGGACCGTGTCCTCGAGCGGATCGATCTCGTGCACGTCGCCGAGGAGGGGGCGGACGCACTCGCGTACGGCGACCGACGGCGCCTCGAGATCGGGGTCGTCCTCGCGACGGATCCGGACCTGGTCCTGTTCGACGAGCCGACGGCCGGGATGAGCGTCGAGGAGACCCGAGAAACGATCGACCTGATCGAGGAGGTGCTGGTCGACCAGACGCTACTGCTGATCGAACACGACATCGAACTCGTTATGGAACTCTCAGACCGCATCACCGTGTTGAACAGGGGCGAGATCCTTGCGGAAGGAACGCCGGAGGAGATCGCCGATAACAGCGACGTACAGGACGCCTACCTCGGAGGGATGACCGAATGAGTGTCGAGCCGTTACTCGCCGTCGAGAACGTCGACGCGGGGTACGGTGAGACGCAGGTTCTGCGGGAGCTGTCGCTGTCGGTCCAGGAGGGCGAGGTCGTCTCGCTGGTCGGCCGCAACGGCGCCGGCAAGACGACGACGCTGCGCTCGATCGTCGGTATTCTGTCTCCGACGAGCGGCACCGTCACCTACCGCGGAACCAACATCACCGACCTCGACGCGACGGAAACCGTCCAGCATGGACTGGCGTTCGTTCCGGAGGAACGCCAGATCTTCCCGGAGCTCACCGTCAAGGAGAACCTCGAGCTCGCCGACTACGGCGGCGCACCGGACGTCGACTCGTTCTCGGTTGGCGAGGCGCTCGAGATGTTCGAGAACCTGAAAGAGCGGGCGTCGAACCCCGGTTCGTCGCTCTCCGGCGGCGAACAGCAGATGCTCGCGATCGCTCGCGCACTGGTCGGCGGCGCCGACCTCATCCTACTCGACGAGCCCACGGAGGGGCTGGCTCCCTACATCGTCCAGGACGTGATGGACATCGTCGAGGAGCTCAACGAACGGGGGATCACGATCCTGCTGGTCGAGCAGAACGTCCACGTCTGCCTCGAGCTCGCCGACCGGAACTACCTTATCGACCAGGGCGAGATCGTCTACGAGGGGACGTCCGCGGAGCTCGAGGCCGACGAGGAGATCCTCGACAAGTATCTCGGGGTGACGGCCTGAGTGCTGCCGTCTTTGCCTCGTGCGGGTTAGAGTTTGTAAACGCGTCCGCGAAACGTCGCGACCCGCTCGTCATCCTCGTCGGTGACAACGACCTCGTACTCCGCGGTCCGGCCGGACCCGTGGGTTTCCGTCGCCGTCGCCGTGAGTTCGGTGCCGACGTCGACGGCCTCGAGGTACGACATGTTCGTCTCGAGGGCGACAGCCGTCTCCCCCCGGGAGTTCGACGCCGCGGCGAAGGCCGCGTCGGCGAGCGAGTAGATCGCTCCGCCGTGAGGGGTCCCGTGGAAGTTCGTGAGGTCCTCGGTTATTTCGAGAGTGGTTCGTGCACTCCCCGCCTCCAGCGATCGGAGTCGGATGCCGAGCGTCTGACAGTACGCGTCGTCTTCGATACGTTGCCGTATCTCCTCTGTCATATCATCCCACAGCGATCCCCAACGAAAAGTATCTAGCGGAACATCTGCTGAAACAGCGCCGCTTCCGCCCGGCGGAGCCGCTCGAGAAACGCCGACTTGCTGATCCCGAGCTCGTCGGCGACCGCCTCGGAACTGGCCTGTCGCGGAATCTCGAAGTAGCCCGATTCGAGGGCCATCCGGAGACACTCCTCCTGAGCGGGCGTGAGTTCCCACCGCTGGCCGGGCGACTCCGTGGCCTCCGACTCGAGGGGGTAGACCCGCTCGAGTTTGACGCCGACGGTTTCGCCGGCCGCCTCCATGACGCCTTTCAGCACGTCGCGGCCGACGACCGCACCGAAGATCCGGGCCTCCCCCTCGCGGTATCGCAGGGTCTCGACGATGAGCCCGCCGTCGATGAGCCGTCGGACGACGCAGGGATGTTTCGAGAGGCACCGGTATCCCGAACGGCCGTCGGTTCGGGAAACGTGTAGGTACGAGATCCGCTCGTCGTCGTCCAGGTGCGCCGTGAGCCGATCCGTTCTCGCCGAACTGAACTGCAGGAGATCGTAGCCGTCGCTGCGCCGCTGAGGTGCTCGGGCATCGATCTCGGCACCGACGTCACGGCTTGCCTCCGCGAGCGGGCAGTCGTCGTTTCGAACCCTGAACTCCACGGCGAGACACTCGTCGATCATGCGAACGTATATTATCTTGTGGTTGCTTCCATTTAAAGCCCCGTTATGTGGCGGTCAACTGCTAAGGACGTAACCATCGTAGTTTATAATGAAACCATGGATCTGGACACAGTCAAAGAACGCGCGGGGCCCCGGGAGTTCAGCCCCGCGGACGACCTCCCCAGGGAGTACCGGGAGGCCGCCACGCGGATGATCGAGTTCCACGCCAACAGCGAGATCATGGGCGCCTACCTCGAGCGGCCGTTCATCCGACAGGCGCCGAGTATCGACCGGAAGCTGGCGTTCTCGGCGAAGGTCCAGGACGAGATCGGCCACGGCCAGTTGCTCTACCGGGCCGCCGAGTCACTGGGCGTCAAGACTCGCGAGGAGATGTTGGACGACCTCGCCAACGGGGACGGGAAGTTCCTCAACTGCTTCCACTACCAGATGGACGACTGGGTCGAGACGCCGATGATCGCCTTCTTCGTCGACGGCGCGGCAATGCGCCGGCAGGCGACGCTTCGCCGAACCAGCTGGGAGCCCTACGCCCACGCAATGGACAAGGTCTGCTTCGAGGAGGGGTTCCACGTCAAACACGGCGAGGACATCCTTCGCGAACTCATGACCGGATCCCGTGCCGAACAGCGACGGACCCAGGAGGCCTTCGAGGAGTGGTGGCCCCGGATCATCCAGTTCTTCGGACCGACCGACGACAAGAGTACCCACCACAATTTTGCCGCCTCGGTGGGTCTCAAACAGAAATCGAACGACGAACTCCGGGACGCCTTCCTCGACCAGTACATTCCGAAGGCCCGAAGGTACGGCCTCGAGATCCCCGACGAACCCCGTATTCGCGAGCGCGACGACGGCACCTACGAAGTCGAGGAGGGGGATCTGGACTGGGACGAGTTCTTCACGATCGCGAAGAACGACTACGAGCCCGGCCTCAACCAGATCAACGGCCGCAAGGCCGCACAGGAGGCCGTTCAGTGGGTTCGTAACACGATCGACGAAGACGCCACAGCCGCCGGGGGCCACGCGCCGCAGGCGGCCGACTAACCATGATTTGGGAAGTATTTAGACAGGAGAAGACGGGAGGGTACCACGCCCACTGCGGGAACGTCCACGCGCCCGACCGGGAGATGGCCAAGCAGTTCGCGGCCATCCAGCACGGTCGGCGCAAGCCCACCAACAGCCTCTGGGTCGTCCCCAAGCAAGAAATCGGCGAGATCGATAGCGAGGACGTCGCCTTCGGCGGAACGACGGACAAGGCCTACCGCTGGGCGACGGCCTACAACACGACCGGGGAGGACGCCGTCGAGGTCGTCGAGTCCGAGGACGAGCAGGCCACCGCCGAGCGACAGCGGGGTGACGACTGATGGCAACGCTCGAGAACCCGGACGACCTCGAGGCCAGCGAGCGCGAGGCCCTCGAGACGCTGCTGAAACGGCTGGCCGACGACGAGTTCGTCCTGGCCGAGCGCTACACCGAGTGGCAGGTCCGGGCGCCGACCCTCGAGTCGGATCTCGCGCTGGCGAACAACGCCCAGGACGAGCTGGGTCACGCTCGGCTGTGGTACGACGTGCTGGAGGACCTCGGTTTCGAAGAACAGGAGCTGATCTACGAGCGCGACCCCGCCGACTTCCGCCACGCCACACTCGTCGAACTCCCCTTCGCGGAGGGCGACTGGGC
>NZ_JBLRWX010000138.1:0-6743 GCF_047921035.1 Natronococcus sp. | reverse complement strand
TGGTGTTCATCGTCGGGTACACGGTGTTGCAGCAACGCGCCGACGATCGGATCCGCGGGCGGATCTTCGGTGCGTTCAACTCCGGGGTGCGACTGGCGATCTTCGGCTCGGCGGTGGCGGTCCCGGCCGTGATCGGGATCGTCGGCCGCCGAGAGCAACCGCTGGACCTGGCGGACGCGCTTTCTGGCCGTCTCCGGGTCGACGTCCTCGGCGGCAGCGTCCCGGGCGACGGCCTCGGCCTCGCCGAGCCAGCGGTTCGTCTTCGGATCGATCGGCAGCTCGGCCGTCGCCTCGAGGTGGTCGCGAAGCGCCGCGAGCCGGCCCTCGGGGGCGTCGTCGGGATCGGTCACGCTCGGGCGAACGGGCTCGAGCGCCGTCACCGTTGTCCCCGCGTGAAATCCGGACCCGGGAGCGTCGCGAAGGCGGGGACAACGTTGATACCGACGGTGGAGAATGTGGTCGTATGACACACAACTGTTCGTTCCTCGAGGACCTCCCCCTCGCGGACGACCAGCGCTCGGTCGCCGACGGCCGGCGCGACAGCCACGCCGCCGACTGGGGGGCCGAACAGCTGGGCGAGGGCGTTCGACCCGACGCCGTCGTCTGGCCCGAGAGCACGGACGACGTCGCGGCGGTGCTGGCGGCGGCGACCGACCGCGGCGTTCCGGTGACCCCCTACGCGGCCGGGACGGGTCTCGAGGGCAACGCCGTCCCCGCTCACGGGGGGATCAGCCTCGATCTCACCCAGATGGACGACGTCCGCGACTACCGGCCCGACGACTTCCAGATCGACGTCGGGCCGGGGATCATCGGTTCGGCGGTCGACGAGTACGTCGCCGGCGATGGGCTGTTCTTCCCGCCACTACCATCCTCGGGCGACATCTCGACGATCGGCGGAATGATCGCGACCGACGCCAGCGGGATGGGGACGGTCCGGTACGGCGAGGTCGCCGACTGGGTGCTCGGGCTCGAGGCCGTGCTGGCCGACGGAACGGTCGTGCAGACGGGGTCGCGAGCGGTCAAGACCTCGAGCGGCTACAACCTCACCGAGTTGCTCGTTGGCAGCGAGGGTACCCTCGCGGTGGTCACCGAGGCGACCCTCGAGCTCGCCGGCCGACCCGAGCAGATCCGCGGCGGCCGAGCGATCTTCGAGACGCTCGAGGACGCGACGGCGGCCGTCTCCGAGGCGGTCCGAACCGAGGTCGACGTCGCCCGGATCGAACTCGTCGACGGGCTGAGCGCGCGGATGGCCAACGCGTACCTCGGCACCGACCTCCCCGACGCGCCGATGGTCTTCCTCGAGTTCCACGCCAACCACGGCGTCGAGCGGGAGATCGACCTCTGTCGGACGATCTTCGAGGAACGGGACGTCGCCCGCTTCGAGATGAGCGAGGACGACGCCGAAATGGACGAACTCTGGCGCGCTCGTCGAGAGCTGGCTTACGCCGTGGCGACGTACGACGCCGACCTCGAGCCGCTCCATCCCGGTGACGTGACCGTCCCGATCAGCTCCTACCCCGAGATCGTCCGCGAAACGAGGCGCCTCGCCGACGAGCACGACCTGCTGATCCCCTGCTTCGGTCACGCGGGCGACGGCAACCTCCACTACTCGGTGCTCGTCGACCGGGACGACCCCGATCACGTTGGGGAGGGCGAGGCGGTCTACGCCGAAATCGTCGACCGCGCGCTCGAGCTGGGCGGCACGGCGACCGGCGAGCACGGTATCGGCCAGGGAAAGCGGGAGTACCTCGAGGCCGAGCACGGCTCCGGCGCGGTCGATGCGATGCGCCGGGTCAAACGGGCGCTCGACCCGGCGGGGACGTTGAACCCGGGAAAGATCTTTCCGGAAACCGCGACGGAACTGCGGGTTTGTGAGGACGCCGACCAGGAGGGCAACGGGTGAACGCGAAGGCGGTTACAGCGGCTCGCTCACGGCTACCGTAGTCTCTGTTTGCGCTGACGATGCTGGTACGGTAAACGAGAACGTCGTCCCCTCGCCGGGTTCGGATTCGACCCAGATTTCGCCGTTGTGACGCTCGATGATCCGGTTACAGAGTGCGAGTCCGATTCCCGTTCCCGTTCCTTCCTCGTGACTGTGGAGTCGCTCGAACACCTCGAAGATGCGGTCCTGATCCTCCGTGGGGATTCCGAGTCCCCGATCACGAACGGAGATGATCCACTCCTCGCCATCACGCTCGGCAAAGATGTCGATCCGTGGGGGCGCGTCTCCGCTGTATTCGATCGCGTTAGCGATGAGATTCTGGAAGACCTGTCGGAGCTGGCTCGCGTCGCCTTCGACGCGAGGGAGTTCCTCGCTGTTGATGGTGGCGTCAGTTTCGTCGATCTGTAGCTCGAGGTTTTGGCACGCCTCGGCACAGATCTCGTCGAGATCAACCGGTTCGAACGTTTCTCCCTGTGTTTCCACACGCGAATAGTCGAGCAACCCGTCGATCATCTCTTTCATTCGCTCCGAGCCGTCGAGCGCGTACTCGAGGAACTCTTCACCCTCTTCGTCGAACTCCTCGCCGTACCGACTTTCGAGGAGTTGCAGGTAGCTCGAAACCATTCGCAGGGGCTCTTGCAGGTCGTGAGAGGCGGCGTACGCGAACTGCTCGAGTCGTTCGTTCGATTCTTCGAGGCGCTCTTGCGTTCGCTGCAGCTTCCGGTTTTGGAGTTTGAGTTCTCGGGCGCGCGTTTTGGACTGCGCATCGTACACTCCAACACCGAAGCCGGCGACACTACTGAACCCGGTAAGAATGGGGAGCGAACGTCCCGGGTTGGTAAGACCGGTGCCCGGCTGGAGATGATACAACGTTAGAATACCGAGCATTATCCCGAATCCGGTGAGACATCTCCCTGCGACAGCGGGGTAACTCGTCGGGTGGATATCCGTTTGTGGCAACCGATACCCGCCCCACAGAAGGACGATCCCCGATCCGCCGATAAACGAAGAGACGACCAGAATAGTCGTAACTGCTGTCCCCAGAAACGCCTGCGAAACTGTCCACCAAACAGCGAGTGCGACGTAGAGTCCCCCGAGGGCAAGCAGGACACGTCTGCTCCCCGGTACGGAAAGCACCCGGCTCCAGCGGCTCATTTCACCTATTGCTGCTTCCCGCTCTCTCTCATTACGCTCCGGTAACTTCCCCACCATTACGGACGGATAAACCCGTTAGGATGATACGGGTTAATACTTTTTTGATGCCCTTTCTCATCACGTTGACTCACGGGCGTTCGCTGCGCCCGCCCGAGACGGAAAATCGAGGCCGTCACGGTCTCCGTTTGAGACGGACTGCGGTAGTCAGCTCCGGGACAGCCGCAAGCCGGTTCGCGGTTCCGCCGGTAACCCGGTACGGCAACCCGTCTCAGTCGTGGACGAGCACGTCGGGTCCCTCGCGAGAGAGCGCGTCCTCGTGCCGTGCGACGACGCGGAGACGGATGACCGCTGGCGCGCTCGACGCGACGCACCGAGTCAGCGCGCATCCGGTCCGACGGGGTGGGTGAAACCGACAAAGATCGTCCCGGATGCGGGGAGGGTAAGCGAGTGAGAACCCCGTTCCCGAAAACACTTGTCGATCAGCTATCCTGTCTGGGTATGGTCGCCCGTACCCCGAGTCGTCGCGTCCTGCTGGGATCGATCGGTGCAGCAACGACGGCGCTCGCCGGATGTGTCGCCGACGACGACCCACAGGTCGGACTCGGCGAAGTCCAACTCGTCAACTACCTCGAAGACGACGTGACGGCGACGGTCACGATTCACCGAGCCGAGGAGCTGGAGTACGAGACCGAACACGAGCTCGAGGGGCATCGAGCGCGAGAGGTCGGCGACGACGTGGCCGACGAGACGAGTATTCGCGAGTCCTGGATGGGCGACCGAGTTCACTACACGGTCGACGTTCGGACGGACGTCGGCTCGCTCGACACGACGTACTCGACGAGCGACGTCGAGGAGTTCGTCGACGACTGGGGCGAAAGCGAGTGTTTCACCCTACTGCTGCGGATCGATTCGGATCGCATCAGCACCGCGCTCGGAACGAGCAAGACGTGCCCGCAGGACGACTGAGCGAGCCGGTTGCCCCGCTCAGTCGTGAACCAGCACGTCCAGCACGTCGGGCCCCTCGCGGGCGAGGGCGTCCTCGAGCGCCCCCTCGATCTCGTCGGGGGTCTCGACGAGGTGGCCGCGGGCGCCGTGGCTCTCGGCGTTTTTGGGGATGTCGACCGGTGGCTCGAAGTCCATCCCGGTAAAGTCGTAGTCGTCCTCCTCGCCGCCCATGAGTTTGAGCGTGTTGTCCTTCAGGATCCGGTAGTTGCGGTTGTCGGGGACGACGACGGTGAGGTCGAGGTCGTAGCGGGCCGCGCTGTAGAGCGTGTGAGGGTAGTAGAGGTAGGAGCCGTCGCCGATAAAGCCGACGACGTCGCGGGGGTCCTCGCGCTGGCTCTCGGCCAGCGCCGCGCCCACGGAGGCCGGCAGGCCGTAGCCGAGTCCCCCACCCTTGTTCGAGATGTACTGCTCGGGTGCGAGGTCCCACCGCGTGAGCATCGCGTACTTCGAGGTGATTCCCTCGTCGACGACGTAGGCGTCGCCGGCGACCCGCTCCATCGCGTCGACCAGTTCGGCCTTCGAGGCCCGCGGATCACCCGGCGCCTCGTCCTCGCCCATCTGGGAGACTCTGGCCTCGACCATCTCCTTGACCGCGGCGACGCGCTCGAGCCGTTCCTCGACCGTCTCCTCCGAAAGACGCTTGCGGACGCGCTCGGTGAGCCCCTCGAGGGCGAGTCCCGGGTCGCCGATCACGGCGGCGTCGGCCGGCTGGTTCTTCCCGAGTTCCCAGGCATCGGGGCCGACGTGGATGCACGTCGTCTCGGGGTCGACCAGCGCCTCCTCGTGGCGAGTGAGGGTGGTGTTCGTCGAGCAGCCGACGAACAGCAGGGTGTCGCTGTCCATCAGCATCGCGGCGAGGTCCTCGTCCGGCGGGATGTAGGAGACCCACTGGTCGTGGTCGGTCGGAAAGTCGATCTCGCAGGCTAGGATTTCGCCGTGGACGCGGGCTCCCGAGGCTTCGGCGAGGTCGACCGCCGCCGCGACGGCGTCGGCGCCCGAGCGGGCGACCTCGTCGCCGACGACCATCACCGGGTCGTCGGCCTCGGCCAGCAGGTCGGCCGCGTGCTCGAGCTGGCCCGGATCGCCGCCCCCGGCGTTCGGAATCGGCCCGAGACGTTCGGGGTCGGCGTCGGTCTCCTCGAGGGTGACGTCCAGCGGCAACGCGAGGAAGACGGGCCCGGTCGGCGGGGTCAGCGCGACGCGGAACGCGCGGCGGAGCATCGTCGGCAGGGCTTCGACGTCGAGTACCTCGTCCGACCACTTGCAGAACTCGTCGGCCATCTCGGCAAGGTCGCCCGACAGGATCGGCTCCTCGTGGCGGAAGTCGGTACTGTGGTTGCCCGCAGTGACGACCAGTGGCGCGCCGGTGATCTTCGCGGCGTAGAGGTTTCCGAGGCCGTGAGCGAGGCCGGGTGCGATGTGGAGGTTCGCCACCCCGACGGGGGTGATCGACTCGTCGTGGTGGGCGTGGTAGCGTCGGGTCTGGGCGTAGCCGCCGGCCATCCCGACCGCGACGTCCTCGTGGAGGCCGAGGACGTACTCCAGTTCGCTCTCGCCGATCGCGTCGACGATCGGCAGTTCCGTCGTTCCCGGGTTGCCGAAGACGTAGTCGACGCCGTAGGACTCGAGGGCGTCGACGAAGAGGTCGGCCCCGGTATAGCTGTCCGTCATGCTCTCCCGTCGGTTCCGGTCGACCATGAAACTGTGTCCCTCGGCGATCCGGTTCGGATCCGTTTGCCGGTTCTCGGGACGTTAGGTGGCGGGCGACGAGAGGGGCACGTATGACCGATCAGCTACTGGTGCTGAACAAGGATTCGGACACGATGTCCGTTATCGACGCCGACACCGGCGAGACCGAACGGGTCGTCGAGACCGAGTTCAACCCCCACGAGATCGCCGTCGGCCCCGACGGCGAGACGGTGTACGTCACCTGCTCGCTGGGCGATACCCTGCTTGCGTTCGATCCCGAGACGTGGGAGCGAACCGCCGAGATCGAACACGAGGGGTTCGACTTCCCCCACGGGCTGGCGGTCCGCGAGTCCGCGGGCGAGCTGTGGCTGGCCTCGACCTACAGCAGCCGCGTCTACGTCCTCGACTGCGGGACCGACGAGATCGTCGACCACTTCCCGACCCACCAGGACAAATCGCACATGGTGGCGCTGACGCCCGACGAGGAGCGGGCCTTCGTCGCCAACATCGGCAGCGCGAACGTCACCGCGATCGACTGCGAGGAGCGACGGATCCTCGGCGATCCGACGGTCGGCGAGGAGCCCGAAGGGATCGCGGTCCACCCCGAGGCCGGCCTGCTCGTCGCGAACCAGGAGGACGGGATGCTGTCGGTGCTCGACCCGGACACGCTCGAGCAGACGAACCGCGCGCTGCTTGGCGAGACGCCGATCCGGGTCGTCCCCTCGCCCGACGGGCGGTACGTCCTCGTGCCGAACCGCGAGTCGAACGACGTCTCGCTGATCGACACCGAGCACGTCCGCGACGTGCGTGTGCACCAGATCCTGGAAGGGACCAACGAGATCATGCGCGTGATCATTTCCCGGCGCGTGCTGATGGAAGGGGCAACAGAGGTGATTCGATGATCGAGAGCAGCACCGAGAAACTGAAGGTCGCGGTGGAAGAGCACACCGCC
>NZ_JBLRWX010000137.1:0-6744 GCF_047921035.1 Natronococcus sp. | reverse complement strand
TGTAGATATCACCGCCGAAAGCACCGCAGTACTGATCACCGACCCCCAGATAGACTTCTTGAAGCCCGAGAGCGTCGTCTGGGAGAAAATCGGCGAAACTGTCGAAGAGAACGCAGTCGTCGAAAAACTTCAGCAGCTTCGTGAGGCCGCTCGGGAGGGTGACGTTCCGGTGTTCTACTCCCCCCACTACTACGAGGACGCCGAGTACGACGAGTGGCAGCACCTCAACACGATCGACGAAATCATGTTCGACACGCGGATGTTCGACGTCAACGGCGATGGTGCTGACTTCGTTCCTGAACTCGCACCCGACGAGAACACGTTCGTCCTCTCCCCGCACAAGCAGCTCTCCGGCTTCTGGAGCAACGACGTTCAAATCCAACTCCGGCAGCGCGGCATCGATACCCTGGTTCTGGCCGGCATGAGCGCGAATCTCTGCGTCGAGTCCCACCTTCGCGACGCCGTCGAAAACGGATTCGAGGTAGTAACGGTGACCGATGCAACTGCCGCTGCCGGTCGAGAGGCGCTGGAAGCCGCCCACACGAATTTCGAGTTCATCGCTCACGAGACGGCCACGACTGACGAGGTCGTCGACCGGTTGGCGACAGCGAACACCGTAGCCGAGGGCGTCTCGGCCGACGGTGGCGGAACTGACGACTGACGGCGATAATAGCGGTTTTGGCGATAACGGGACCGGGCACAAAACGCACTCAAACCGTTCGGTTGTCGGAGAACAGCCGGAATCCGACCGGAATAGAACTTTTACGTTTCCCGCCGAACGGCGGCACGTGCACCACGACACCTGGACCGATTCCCAGACGGAGACCACCGTCACCGTCGACGGCCACGAGCTGTCGATGGCGTACCGCGACGAGGGGGCGGGCGTGCCCGTCGTGTTTCTCCACGGGATTCCGACGTGGTCGTTTCTCTGGCGGCAGATCGCGCCACAACTGACGAATAGCTTCCGAACGATCGTCCCGGATCTCGTCGGCTACGGAAACAGCGATCGACGCGACGCGTTCGACCGCTCGATCCGCGCGCAGGAACAGGCCGTGACCGGCCTCGTCGACCGGCTGGGACTCGAGGCGTTCCACATCGTCGGCCACGACATCGGCGGTGGTGTCGCGCTC
This sequence comes from Natronococcus sp., assembly GCF_047921035.1. Classification (NCBI taxonomy): domain Archaea; kingdom Methanobacteriati; phylum Methanobacteriota; class Halobacteria; order Halobacteriales; family Natrialbaceae; genus Natronococcus; species Natronococcus sp. Next base: position 5,614 of record NZ_JBLRWX010000137.1, on the reverse strand, counting down.
CGCTACGCCGCACACACTGACAGCCGGGTCGAGAAACTGGTCCTGTCGAACGCGACGGCGTACGGCTCCTGGCCGGTCGAGTACATCACCTCGCTGGGGCTTCCTCGGACGCTCGAGATGGACGCCGACGCGTTCCGTGAGGAACTCGATCGCGCGTTCGTCGACGGACTCGAACGGGCCGACCCGGACCCCGAGTGGATCGACGGCATGACCGAGCCCTGGCTCCGATCCGACGGGCAGCGGGCGTTCGCCCGCGCCGCCGTGGCGACGAACACGAACCACACGACCGAGATCGAGTACGATGCCATCGACGTCGATCTGTTGTGTCTGTGGGGCGCAGCCGATGCGGAGCAACCCGTCGACGACGGGCGACGGCTCGTCGACGATATCGGTGGTGATGTCGTCGCGCTCGAGGAGGCCGGCCACTGGGTGACCGAGGACCGGCCGGACGCGTATCGCGACACCCTCGAGGCATTTCTCGTGGAATGAGCGACAGCCGATCGACGGGTTACCGAGGGAAGCGCAACCCCGGTACGTGTCGTTTCGGCATACGACCGGGTCAGCATTATCCGTCGTGCAGTCGTCGTTTGCGTGATGTCTGGGAAATTATCGCGTAACGACGACGGAAGAGAGGGTGTCGGTACCGATGCCCGACGGTTACTCGCCGACGGCGGATCGGACGACGGACTCGTGACAGTGGAGAGCGACGCCGACGTCGAGACCTCCGTCGAGCGCGTAAAAGACGCCATCGAGGAGAACGACGACCTGGGCCTGATGGCGGAGTTCGACCACGAGGCCAACGCTGACTCGTCCGACTACGCCCTCAAACCGACGACCGTGCTGGTGTTCGGGAACCCGAATCTGGGAACACCGTTGATGCAGTCGGCCCGGACGCTGGCGATCGATCTCCCGCAGAAACTACTCGTTATGGAACGAGCGGACGGAACGGTCACGGTGAGCTACAACGATCCGACCTATCTCGCGGAACGACACGGTCTCGACGAGGCAGACGACCGCTTGGACACCGTCTCGGACGCGCTGTCGTCGCTGGCCGCTGTCGCGACCGGACAGGAGTAGGCCAACTCGTTGCGGCTACGGATTCCGATCAGCAGCGAGAGCGACGCGTCCTGCCGGTCACAGTTCGACCGGAGACGCCGACTCGACGTCGAATCGGGTGACTTCGGGGTCGCCCGAGAGCAGATCCGGGAGCGCCTCTTCGAACGTCTCGAAGTGATCTGTCTCCGCGTGCGCACCGAAGGCGGCCTCGTCCTCGTATCGTTCGAAGAATCGGAACACGTTCGGTTCCTCGACGTCCGTCGTGACTCGATAGTCGACGACGCCGTCTTCCTCACGGGAATCTTCGGCTAGAGTTTCTACGAGCTCGAGGGCTTCGTCGCGGCTATCCGGATCGACCGGGAACGTCGCGTGGATAACGAGCATCACACTCACCTCGACCGACGAGCCACAAAGTTCTGACCCGGTCATGCACTGGTCGTGCATTTCTAATTAAGACGGTTTCTGCACGCCGCCTGCCGCGGAGTTGACGACTTCCGAGAGCGTCGGATGGACGTGGATCGTGTTCGCGACGTCCGACGCAGTCCCGCCGAGTTCCATCGCCACGACGAGTTCGTGGATGAGATCGTCACCGCCTTTGCCGACGATGTGAGCGCCGAGTATCTCGTCAGTGTCGGCGTCCGTGACGATCTTGACGAATCCGTCCGTCTCGCCGAGCGCCTTGGGTTTCCCCTGTTCCTGATACTCCGTACGGCCAACGGCGACATCGCGGCCCGCTTCCCGAGCCTCGGCTTCCGTGAGTCCGACGCGTCCGACCGGCGGATCGGTGAACACCGCGTGCGGAACGTGGCGGTCCGTCCGGTCGATCGATTCGTCTTCGACCAGGTGACGGTACAGCAGCTCGGCGTCGTCTCGAGCGGAGTGGGTGAACATCGGCATCCCCGTCACGTCGCCCAGTGCCCACACCGTCTCGGCCGTCGTTCGGTACTGTTCGTCGACATCGATAAATCCCTTCTCGTTGGTTTCAATACCCGCATCATCGATTCCGAGCCCGTCGGTGTTCGGTTGCCGACCAGCAGCGATCAACACGTCCGACGCCTCGACAGTGAGCGTCTCCCCGTTCTGATTCGCCGTCACCTCGATTCCGTCGTCCGTTTCGGCGAGCTGTTCCACGCCGGTGTTCGTCTGAACGGTGATTTCCTCGGATTCGAAGACGTCCTGCACGACGCGACTCACGGCCGGTTCCTCGCCCGGAAGAACGCGCTCGCTGCGCTGGAACAGCGTCACGTCCGCCCCGAATCGGGCATACATCTGGGCGTACTCGACGCCGACGTAGCCGCCGCCGACGACGACGAACTGATCGGGCAACTCGGTCACCTCGAGCGCGGACGTGCTGTCTAGCGTCGAGACATCCTCGAGTCCGTCGATCGGCGGTTTCGCCGGGCGGGCGCCCGTGTTAATCACGATGCGGTCCGCGGAGAGTACGCGATCGTTCACCGCGATCTCGGTCGGTGATTCGAAGACGCCGTGTCCCTCGACGAGCGTGAGATTATCCGCGTTTTCGACGTTGTCGTACGCGCCGGAGCGAATTCCTTCGACGACGCGTTGCTGGCGCTCGACGACAGTCTCCATATCCGTAGTATAGTCGTTTTCAACATCAACGCCGAACTCCGCTGCGCGATCGACGAGGTGAGCGACTTCCGCGCTTCGAAGCATCGTCTTCGTGGGGATACAGCCGCGATTGAGACACGTCCCCCCGAGCAAATCGTCTTCGATGAGGGCGACGTCCAACTCGCTGTATGCACTTTTGAGCGCGACGGGGAGACCGGCCATTCCGCCACCGAGGACGATGAGGTCGTATTCGTCGCTATCAGTCATTTATTCTCCCCCCCAATTGGATTGGGGACCGTTTCGGTTGGTAGCTGGCGCGAATCGGTTCTACAGTCGGCACTGGGAGTAGTCGGTACTGCCATACGCCACGAGCAACGACTATTGAAATAAAGCTGGGGCTGGCCATTTTATTCGCACTATTCACCCCAACATACTTCTGGTAACTAACCGCTCACTACGTGTGCATATGGCTCGCTTCGCTCGCCATCTCATATCAGCCGACGCGTCGTCCGAGACGCGCGACAGCGCGTCTCTCTGCGGGACGACGATCGAACCGCGAGCGAAGCGAGCGGTGAGTGAGTCGTCTATCTTGTTCATATCCGGGCAACGACTATAGTAGCCACTGACACGATTTACACACTGATCTCGACGCTGTCCTGCGATCGGGTGTACATTGACTTTCAGTAGCTATTATAAATCACCGAAAATTGTGCTGGTCGGTGATAACAGAGAAACCCAAAACGCGGGCCAATAACGGTGTATTAGTACCGCAGGACTTCATCTCCAACCCACCGGTTTATCCGACACCGACGATTAGAGAGTGGTATGCCTGCGACGCTTGAAATTGCATGTGAGAACGGTGATTGTGAACTAGATATGGCCGAACTCCACTACACGTACGATATGCCCGACGGCGTCACTGTCGACGATTTCCAGTGCCCTTACTGCGGGCAGTCAGACTCCCTACGAGAAATCAAACTGTAAACTGAAGAGCACATCCACCCATCCGCAACCCGGAGCGTTATTGACTTAGAGCCCAGCGAGTTCGTCCTCGATCTCGTCGTAATCAGGGAATGCCGGCCACTCCTGAGCCACCCAGGCGTACCGAGTCGTCCGTTCCTCGTCGATGAGGAACACGGCGGGCCGTGGTTCGCTGACTCCCGCCATTCCATCGAGATCGTTGACGATCCCGTATTCTTGAGCAACGCCGTTCTGCGGGTCGCTGAACAGTCGATATGACATCTCGCGCTCCTCAATGAACGTCTTGTGCTCGTATGGGGACGAGATCGAGAGCCCGACGATCGTGACATTGTAGTCCTCGTCCCACGCACGGTCGCGCAACTCGTTCCAGATGTACGTCGCCGGAAAGTCCCCATCCATCGTATAGAACACGAGGAGCACCGGCCCGTCTGCGGTGAGGTCCGACAGGGCGACGTCCTCCCAGTATTCTTTGTTTACCAGCGGGCGGACGAACTCCGGCGCCTGTGTGCCTTCTTCAGGATGGTCCGACTCCTCGAGGTCGACGACCTCGAAATCGAGCTCCATCGGTTACGCCTCCGCTCCGTAGGTGTTGTCGAGATAGTCGACGATGTCCGCGCTCTCGGACATCGTCACACCGGTGTTCTCGTCGACGATCGCAGGCACGGTACGTTTGCCGCTGATACGCTTGACGACGTCACGCTCGGAGTGCATCGCCTCGACGAACCGCGAGCGGTACTCGAGGTCGTACTCGTCAAGCTTGCGAACGACGCGCTCGCAGAACGGACAGGCTTGAAGTCGATACAACGTGATCGATGGGTCGGTAGTGGATGGAGATTCGCTCATTGTGGACTCAGTTTGAATTGGTGTCGCGGGTGGGTAAACACTGTGCTGGCAGCACTCTACGAGAGCTTCCGGACCTCCGCCAGTAGCTCGTCTATCGACGGCCGGTCCGCTGGTGACGTCCCCTTGTGGACGTACGTCACGGTTGGGTCGTCTCCTCGGACATCGATGACGAGCGCTTCGGGCATTCGGCCGATCATATCGTGGAGGTTCCCGAGGACACCGAATCGAGACGGTTGGTCGAGGTCGTCACCCAGTTGCTTCACCGGGTCCGCGAGGAGGGGAAACGGCAGGTCGTACGACTCCTGCCAGTTGCGGGCTTGATCGACGGATTCAGGAAGGACAGACACGACGAGCGCGTTCTCGGCTTCGAACTCGTCGTAGCGCGCGGCAACGTCCTGTACCTGTTGCCGACACTTCCGACAGTGGTAATCCCGCTGGAGTAACAAAACGACCGCGTCGATATCGGGATTCGAAAGCGTGTCCTCGAGCCGGAACGGCGACGTCCCCGCCCCAGCGTTTTCCAATTCAAACGTCGTAACGCTCACAGACATTGGTTCTGGTAGGGCGAATTTACAAATAAATTGCAGGGGGTAGTGCAAGCGCCGGACCCAACCGCGAATGACGGAATCATGTTCCTTCGACGAGTCGCTCTAACTGTGCAGGCGGAACCGAACCTCGAGCACTGTACCCTTCGTAGACGAATGTCGGCACGCCCGTCACGCCGTCCTGCTGGGCTTCAGTAAACTGTTCCTGGAGACGGTCGCGAAGTTGCTCGTCTGCGATTGCCGCTCGAATCTCGTTACCGTCCAGTCCGCTTTCGTCCGCAATATCGGCTAATACGTCACCATCACCAATGTCTCGTCCATCGACCTTCTCGCGAACCTGGTCGAAGTACGCTTCGTTCTTACCATCGTCGACCGAGTGGTCGATCTCACCGTCGGGTCCGCGCTTTTGGCTCCGAAGATCGAACGGCCGCCAGTCGATCTGAAGGTAACTCTCGCGTCTGTCCTGGTATTCTTCAAGAGAGCGTCGTCCGAGATAACAAAACGGACACACGTAATCGGAATACACCGTGATGCGGTCGTTGTTCTGATACGGTTTACTGTAAGTCATTACCGGCGCAACCGCCGCACGGGTCGCGGTTGCGCCGGTAAATCGTTACAGC
>NZ_JBLRWX010000136.1:0-6888 GCF_047921035.1 Natronococcus sp. | reverse complement strand
ATCCCGTGGCAACCGGAACGTGAGCGCTTACCGATCTGGACTGACGTTCAGGAGTGTCTACCGGATGAAGCAGTGGATTGGACCGACACGCTGGCCAAGAACACTGTCGGAGACATCGGTGGACGAGTGGAACACGACACGGAAACGCTCTCTGTAGAGACTGCGCGGGAACGCGTGTTCGACCTCGCAACGGCATCACTAACCGGGCAACTTTCGTTCGACGGCAACCGGTCGGCACTCCAGATTGATGCGTTGACCGGCCCATCGACGGCCGAGCCGTCGCTCTCGCACAGTTACACGTCTCTGGCAGCCTACGAAGAGTGTCCGCGGAGTCACTACCTTGATTACGTAGTCAACGCGTTCCCCGACTATCAGGAATTCACGGGTGACGCCGAGGACGGCGTGTCGCAGCGCGAAATCGGGGTACTCTTCCACGACACCGCAGAACAGGCTGCAAATCAAGATGCGCAGCGCCCTCAGGAGTGGTACGAGATTTGTGAGCGACTCGCCGGCCAACGGCGTGCAAACGACGCGCTCCCAGCGGCGAAACAGTGTATCGACCGGTACTTCGAATTAGACATCGCAGACTACGAGATCATCGACGCTGAGCGAGAATTCGAACTCGACATCAACGGGCACAAGCTCGTTGGCTTCATTGATGGTGTTTACCGGATGCCAGACGACGAACTGCTCGTCATCGACTACAAAGCAACCGAGCGCCATCGAAACATCGACGAGGACAAGCAACTCCCGATCTACCTGTTAGCGTGTCGTGAACTGTACGACGAGCCAGTAACTTGTGCGGGGTATGCCTATGTCGGGAAGATTGGCCCAGCCGTCGAAACCCGCTCATTCGGAGATTCAGAGCTCCAGACTGTCAAAGAAGACGTCACGGCTGCGATGAATCGGATAGCCGAGTTCTCGTTCGACGAGTATGCAGCCGGAAACCACTGTCGATGGTGCCAGCACAATCACCTTCCATGCGCACCAGATAATCTCCGGAGTGATTGATCACCGAGACTCCAACCAGTGGGGCTCGAACGCGTCTTGATTTAAGAAGGGCGACCTCCCCTCACCCAACTATTTATCATTCACCAAACCGTTTGAGCTAACCGGAATCCCGAGACAGAGGCGACCCGCGTTCAGAAGTGAACCAACTAAGCGGCGAAATCGAGGGGGTACCGATTTCCCCAAACGCCGTGAACGGAACTGTCGAACGCTAAACCCGGCGTTACTGGGCGTCTAAGAACCGTTCAGAAGCTGAGTGGGCCAACTCGGATTTGAACCGAGAGCCTCCACCTTATCAGAGTGGCGCTCAACCTAATTGAGCTATTGGCCCGCGTCCGCATCAGTCAGTTGTGCGCTGGGATGGTTAAGTGTTTCTTTCTGGAAGAGCCGTGAGAATCGCTACCGGGCGTAGGGGTCGTTGGCGTCGTCGTCGCTCGAGTCGGTGCGCTCGTCGCCGAACTCGACGGTGTACGACTCCTCGCTGTCGACGCTGTAGTCGTCCTCGCCGAGGTCGTAGGTATCCCCGCCGTCGGACCACTGAGCCCGGGCCTCGTCTCCGTCGGCGCTGCTCTCGGGGAAGCCGAACGTCCAGACGTTTCCGCTCGCGAAGCCGCCGGTCTTCTTGTCCGCGTACGGAACGATCACGTAGCGTTTGAGGGCGGTTCGGATCGGGATTCGGGTCAGGGGAACGACCAGCAGGAATCCGATCAGGTCCGTGACCAGTCCCGGGGTGAGCAGGAAGGCGCCGGAGGCGATCAGGAAGCCGCCGTCGAGGAGTTCGTCGGTCGGCGGTCGGCCCTCGGCGAGCGAACGCTGCATCTTCCGGATCGTTCGCCGCCCCTCGGCCCGGACGAGCAACATGCCGACGAGACCGGTCAGAACGACGAGCAACACCATCGGCACCCAGCCGATGTAGGCGGTCGCGACGAACCCGAGGAGTATCGCATCGAGAAACGGGATCAGCAGTAGTGCGAGGATCCACCGGAGCATGTCCCAACGTAGCCGGCGACGGGTGAAAACCCTTTACACTCCCTCCCGACGCTTCCGAACGAAGCGCTTACCCTGTCGACGGCCGGACGACAGGTATGAACGATCCGACGCGCGTCGAGTGGCGCGAGTGGGGCCAGGACGCCTTCGACGAGGCCGAGGCCGCCGACGTCCCGGTTCTGTGTGCGCTCACCGCGACGTGGTGCGATCACTGTCACGAGATGGACGCCGAGACCTACGCGGAACCCCGCATCGCGGCCCACGTCAACGACGGGTTCGTCCCGGTTCGAGTCGACGTCGACTGCCATCCGCGCGTGCGTGATCGGTACAACATGGGCGGGTTTCCGTCGACGGTCTTTCTGGCTCCCGACGGCACCGTCCTGACCGGCGCCGGCTACCTCGGGCCGGACGGGATGCGCCAGGTGCTCGACAGCGTCCGGACGATGTGGGAGACGAAGGGCAGCGGTGCCGGCCGCGTTCCCCGACCTCTCCGGGAGGACGAGCCGCCGGCCGGCGAGCTCTCGAGCGACGTCGAGGCGGCGATGCTCGGCCAGCTCACCGAAGCCTACGACGAGGTCGCCGGCGGCTGGGGGACCGAGCCGAAGTTTCCGTTGCCCGACGCCCTCGAGTTCGCGCTCAAGCGCGACCGGGAGATGGCGCTGCGCTCGTTCGACGCCGTCGGCGCGAACCTGTTGGACGAGTACGAGGGCGGGTTCTACCGGTTCGCAGCCGAACGCGACTGGGCGGGGCTCCAACACGAGAAGCTGCTCGACTCCAACGGCGCGCTCGTGCGCGCGTTCGCGAACGCCTACCTCCACACCGGAAACGACGCGTACCGCGAACCCGCAGAACGCACCGTCGAGTACCTGACGACGACGCTGTGGAACGGCGACGCCGAGGCGTTCGCGAACAGCCAGGCGCCCGGCGACCCCGAGAGCCACGGCCTCGAGCCCACCGAGCGCGAGACGGCGGACGATCCGCCGGTCGACGAGCGGGTCTTCGCCGGGCCGAACGCGTTAGCGGTCGAGGGACTGTGTACCTACTACGCCTACACCGACGACGAACGGGCGCGGCGGTACGCCGAGCGGGCGCTCTCGACGCTTCGGAGCGAACTGCTCGAGGACGGCGTCGTCAGGCATCGACTCGAGACCGACGACGACCGCGAACGGACCGGGGCGACGCCCCTGCTCTCGAACCAGGCTCGAGTGCTCGCCGCGCTGGCGACTGCCGCGAGCACCCTCGACGCCGACGTTCTCGAGGACGCGACGGCGGTAGCCGACGCGACGATCGACCGACTCCGCGACGGCGACTCGTTCCTCGACAGCGAGGGCGACGGGGTCGGGCTGTGCGATCGACCGCTGCGACCGCTGGACGCGAACGTTGCCCTTGCTGACGGGTTAGTCGAACTTGCGGTGCTTTCCGGCGAGGATCGGTACCGAACGGTCGCCCGGGAGACCCTCGAGGCGTTTGCCGGCGCCAGCGACCGGTTCGGGGTTCAGATGGCTCGGTACGCGACGGTCGCCTCGCGGCTGCTCGAGGGGCCGCTGGTGATCCGGGTCGGCGACGATCCCGGTACCGACCTCCACCGCGCCGCCCTGCGGCTCGCGGACCACGAGAAGGTCGTCGTCGCCGGCGCCGGCGCCCTCGAGGCCGGAACCGCACGCGCCGAGCGCGGCGAGCGCGTTTCGGCAGCCGCCGAAACTCCGAAACAGTTGAGCGAGCGGGTGCAGGAGATTCTCGAGTAGCACACGGGGTGAGCCCCCGGAGTTCGAAGTCGGGTCAAACCACCACAGCGTTTTTGTTTCTCGGGTGAGGTTCTACGGGTATGGCCAGTCTCAGGGATCTCGGGCTCTCCGAGTACGAGGCTCGAGCGTATCGAGCACTGCTGAATACGGGCCCCACAACGGCCAAGGAGTTGTCGCGCGCGAGCGACGTGCCGATGGGGCGGATCTACGACGTACTCAATAGCATCGAACAGTACAACCTCGTCCGCAGCCAGACCGCGAGCCGGCCGAAGAAGTACGTCGCGGTCGAGCCCTCGACAGCGCTGGATCGCCTCCTCGAGGACAAGAAACGCGAACTCGACGAGAAGGCCGACCAGTACGAGTCGATCGTCGACGACCTGGCCGACGAACTCGACGCGGCCGACCCCGTCGAGGAGCAGTTCTGGACCGCCGCCGTCGGCCCCGAGGAGACGATCGATCTCCTGCTCGAACGGCTGGCGGCCGCCGACGACCACATCGTGATGGTCGCCGCGGATCCGGTGCCCGAACGGGACATGCAGGCCGTCAGCGAGGACGTCCTCGCCCAGCTCGAGGACGCCCTGGACCGAGGGGTGTCGGTCGACATCCTGATGACCCGGAAGATGGTCGAGTCGCTCTCGGCGAACGTCGGCAAGCGCTACCGATCGGCGTTACAGAGCCGCGACGACTTCCACGTCCGGACGAACGACGACGTGACGGGCTCGTTCAACATCATCGACGGCGTCGAGATCTGTATTCAGGTGCCGAACCCGCTGTCGTCGGGCGACGCCTTCGGGATGATCGACCTGAAGGATCCGGAGTTCGCCGCGAACGTCCACGCGGAGTTCGCGCCGCGCTGGGAGGAGGCGGAGCCGCTCGTCTTTTAGTCGTCGACTTCCGATCGGAGCTGGTCCATCTCGACGACCCGCTCGGCGTGGGCGTTGTGCTGGTGGATCGACTCGTCGTTGGACTGTTTCATCGTCACCACGGCGTCGTCCGGCAGCTGGTCGAACTCGTCGACGACGCCCTCGGCCATCGAGCGCACGCAGTCCTCGACGAACTTCGCGTCGGCGTGGGCCGCGTAGGTCATGTGGTCCTCGTCGGGGCGTTTCGCCAGGTTGTAGATCCGGGCGCTCATCGAGTCCCGCGCGATGTCGATGACGTCGTTGAGATCGACGTCCGGGTCGCCGTCGGACTCGACGGTCAGCGTCGCGTGTCCGCGCTGGGAGTGGCCCGGCTGTGGCACTTCCTCCAGGAACTCCGTGATCGTCTCCTCCTCGACGCCCAGGTCCTCGAGCGTCTGTTTCGCGCGCGCGGCGGACATCCCCTGCGAGCAGGGACAGACGGTCATGCCGACGACCGTCGCCCCGATCTCCTCGCGGGTGCCCTCCTCCGTGGCGGTCGCAGACGCGATAATATCGACGGTGTGTTGGGTCTCTCGATCGCTGGCGGGCGTCTGCTCGCGGCGCATGAACTCCGCCTCCATCGTGACCTCCGCGCGGGAGGTGTAGTCGTGTTTCCCGAGCAGGCGCTCGGCAACTTCTCCGCAAACCTCCTCGACACGGTAGGCCTCGTCTCGAGTCGCGTCCTCGAGAATCTCGTCGATGACCTCCATGTTGCGGCTCATGTCGGCGCCCTTGCGCCACGACGGGAGGTCGACGAAGACCTCGAACTCGGCGGTGAGGACGATCGGACGTTTGTCTTCGCGGGCGATCTTGACGAGTTTCTCGACGCCGGTGACGCCGACCTGGCTCAGGCCGACGGTGACGTCAGGCGAGGACGCCTGGACGTCCGGGAGCTGGTGACTCATTGCCGACACTCAGGGTAGCGGGCGATTCAACCTTTCGGAAGCGAGAGCGAGATTCGCTCGCACGGCGTCCCGATAGCCGACGAAACCGTTCGTCGCGGTCGGATCGCGTGGCCACGGGACCGTGCCGCTCGTTCTTTAAGTGCCTCTGGTCACAAGGTAGAGCTATGACGGGAAGCCGGGCGTTCTACCGTTCTCAGTTCCACTACAGCTGCGCGTCTCGAACGGCCTCGAGAGCCGAGAGCGGGGGGATCGACACACGGTAGCGATGGCATCGATCCCCGCACACGTACGCGAGACGATCGATTCACAGCTCGACGAGATCGAACGCGTTCGAGAGGTGGCGATCGTCCTGGCGGTCGCCCGCGGGAGCCACGCCTGGGGCGCGGCGGGACCCGACAGCGACTACGACATCGGCTTCGTCTACACTCCGACGGATCTCCGACGGTACGCCCACCTCGGCGGCGTCGACGAGGTGCTCCTCGAGGAGCGCGAGGAGTTCGAGTACCAGGGCTGGGACGTCCGCAAGTTCGCCGCCTTGCTTGCCGACTCGAACGACGGCGCGATCGACCTTCTCAGGAGCCCGATCCGGTACCGAACGCGCTACGATCCCGACCCGCTTGCGGACTACGTCGAGCGGACGTACAACCCGATCGACTGCTATCACGCCTGGCGGGGGATCGCGACGAACAACTACCGGAAGTACCTCTCCGAGCACCTGGTTCGGAACGACGACGAGACGTTTCCGACCCTCGAGCGCCGCGACGGGGAGTACCTCGTCGAGACCGATGAGGGTACGACGACCGTCGTCGCGGACGACGAGCGGTTCGCCGAAACGGGGACGAAACCGACGGTCAAGCGGAACCTGACCGTCGTCCGCGCCGCGATGGCCGCACGGTACCTGAAGGAGACCGGCGAGCGCGGCGACCACGAGCTGCCCGCGATCGAGTTCGAGGCGTTCCTGGACGAGCAGGCCCCCACGGTCTTCGACGACGAGCGGATCGGCCGCGCCCGGGACCTCCTCGAGCGCAAGCGCGCGGGAGAGGGAACCGTCCGGATCGGCGACGCGGTCGGTCGTGCGTTCGCCCACCCGCCGAAGCGCATCGATCCGGCAGTACACGCTCGAGACGGCCCCGATCGGGCGCGACTGAACGACGCCATCGACGAGATGATCGCGGCGAGTCGATAACGTGGCTCGCCCTCCTCGGTTTACGTGACTCTGATCACAAGGTAGAGCTATGACGGGATGGCGTCGCTTCTCGCGTTCTCACCACGCGGTAGCGGGGAGGCCCCGGCCTCAACGAGAGAGCGAAGCAAACGAGTAGGCCGGGGAGGAAGCGCGTT
>NZ_JBLRWX010000135.1:0-6950 GCF_047921035.1 Natronococcus sp. | reverse complement strand
CTCATACGGTTTACTGTAGTCAATTATCGCCGATCGCCAGAACGGGGTCGGCGATCGGCGGTAAATAGTTACAGCAATCCGTATCACTCGAGGGCCGCCGGATCGAGCGACCGCGGGATCGACTCGAGCCGCTCGACCGACCCGTCGACCGCGAGCAGCTCCGTCAGTCGGATCCGACCGTCCTCGATCTCGACCCCGACGTCGAGTCGGACGACGGCTCCCGCGTCGACCGCCTGGCGGCCGCGGTTCGGACGCTCCGCGGGCTCGAGGCCGACGCCGACGACGCGAGTTCGGATTTCGTCCTCGAACCCGAACGCCCGCACCTCGGCCTCGAGGTCGGCCTCGACGGCGGTCACCGACTGTGCGTCGGCCGTGAGCATCGACGCGGCCGAGCGAAACGCATGCGTGACGCCGACGTGGGCGCGTCGCTCGTCGCCGCCGTCGCCGTCGCGAACGAACGTCCGGGCGAGCCCGCCGTAGTACCCCGACGGCTCCCGCGGCGCGGTCTCGAGGACGATCGGAACGCCCGGTCGAACCGGGCCGTCGCCGGGGATCGAGACCGCGGTGTTGCCGTCCGGGAACCCGCCCGCGGCGACGATTCCCCCGTCGATCGCGATCCGGAGCCGCTCGGCGGTCAGGGGCTCGCCCTCGAGGTGGAGCCGACCCTCGCGGACGTCGGCGCTCGCGAGCAGTGCGGCGCCGCGTCGGATTCCGGCGCCTGCAGCCGCCTGTGCGTCTGCGATCCGTTCGCGTTCGGCGGCCGTCTTCGTCGCTCTGGATCGGGCGACGACGTCGGTCGAGGCGAGCGAGAAGCCGGCGCCCTCGAGGTAGAGCGCGGCGTCGTGGGGGATCCGGGCCGGCGTCAGCACGGTTCCCTCGAGGCCGTCCGCGGCGAGGTCGTCGGCGAGCGCGCTGGCCGGATCGACGCCGGTGTCGGCTGCCGAGCGAACCCGCCACTCGCGGCCGTCGAACGCGACGGCGCGGCGCTCTCGCTTCGACTCTCGCTCGAGTTCGGGCGCTGGTAGGCAGTACCGAATCGCCGGATCGCGAGCGGGGCCGGCGTGGACGAACACGCTCGCGCCCTCGCGTTCGAGGGCCTCGCGCAGGGCGGACTCGAGGGGGACGTCGCCGGTCACGGCGCTTCGGCTTCGAGCTCCTCGGCCTCGCCGTCGGGCGCCTGTGCCTGCTCGAGCAGCTCCTCGAGGGTCAGGTCGGTCAGCTGGTTGGTCAGCAGGACGTCGATCGGCAGCGTCGGCGCGCCGTCGACGAGGTTCTCGAGGATGTACAGTCGCTCGCGGGCCCGGGACATGCCGACGTAGAAGACCCGCCGTTCGTTGTCGGTCAGCACGGGCACGGGCGAGGTCGTCTTGGTAAACTCCTCGCAGCCGGGGACGTCGGTGGGGTCGTCGACGGTCGCGACCATCTGCTCGACGACCTTCTCGGTGAGGTCGGTGCCGACGAAGACGTGATCGGCCTCGCGGCCCTTCGCGGAGTGGATGGTGCCGACGCGGACCCGGTCGGTGTCCATCCCCTGGTACTCGCCGATGTTGAAGTACGAGCGGATGCTCTTCTTCTGGAAGTTCGTCACCTTCCGGACCATGTCGCCGGCCGAGGCGGGACCGGGCATGAACGGCGCGTGGTCCTCGATGACCTCGGCGGGGACGGTGAGTTCCTCTAAGTCCTCGACGCCGGCTTCCTCCTGGCGCTCGTCGATCTCGTCGAAGAGGGCGTCGCGCTCGTTGGTGCCAAAGGCCGAGTCCTGGAGCATGTCGGCGAGCCGCCGGGCCTGGAGCCCGTCGACGTCGTCACCGCGGTCGATCGCCTCGACGGCGCGGACGTACTGGGTGAGCCGGTCGGTCCACATCCGCTGGTCGGTCAGCGACCGGAACGGCACGCCCTCGGTGATGAACTCGTCGATGAACTGAAACATCTGGTACCGGGCGCGAAACAGCAGCATGATCGTCCCGTCGCCCTCGACGAGCGTGCGCCGGACCATTCGGACGAGATCGAGCATCGAGGCGTTCGCGCGGGCCTCGACCGAGCCACCCTCCTTGCGGGGCTTGAGGTCCTTGTCCTGGCGCTGGTCGATGTGGCGGATCTCCTTGTTCACGGCGTTCAGCACGTTCGAGGGCAGCCGATAGGAGTTCGGCAGGATGACGTCCTCGTCGACCTCCTCCTCGAGCAGCAGGGCCGGATCGGCGCCCTGCCAGGAGTAGACGACCTGGTCGTCGTCGCCGGCGATCAGGACCTGCTCCATGTGGGGTTTCCACTCGTCGTAGACGTCGTACTGCAGCGTGGTGATGTCCTGGAACTCGTCGATCACCAGGTAGTCGACGTTCGGGAGCAGCGAGCGCTGCTTGACGCGCTCGAGCATGTCCGCGAAGCCGATCTTCCCCTGTTCGCCCTTGTAGCTGCGCCAGGCGCGGATCGCCTCGGGGACGTCGATCCGGTCGTCGTCGGAGGGCCAGGTCGGGGTGTACTTGTTGCCCTCCTGGGCGCGGTCGTCGATCTCGGGGGGGAGGCGAACCTCCTCGTCGTCCCACTGGAAGGGGACGTCGTACCAGTCGGAGACCTCGCGGCTGGTCCGCTGGAGCCACTGGCTCGTCGCGATGACCTTGTTCCCGATCGTCGTCGAGCGGGCGGTGCGCCGGCCCGCACCCGAGTACTCGTCCTCGTACTCGATGCCGTACTCCTCGCAGAACTCCTCCTTGTCGGACTCGCCGATGACGTCGCTTCGGGAGAGATCCAGTAGCTCGTAGGCCTTCGCGTGCATCGTACAGACGTTGCCCTGCAGCGCGCGCGGGCTCTCGTCGAGGCGCTCGGCCAACCGTTCACGAACCTCCTGTGCGGCCGCTCGAGTGTACGAAACGACGAGAATATCCCGAAACGTAACTCCATCCTGCTCGAGGATCTCTTCGACGTGATCGAGAAGCGCGGTCGTCTTCCCGCTCCCCGGTCCACCGAACAACCGGGTGACCTTCGTCTCCGTGGTAGCCATTGTAGCTGTTCAGGGTCGCAATACCCATAAGTGACGTGGGTTACGCCCGGAAAACCGCTGGCGGGCCGAATATCATCGGTCCCGGTCGTTGCGCTCCGGCTACGGGGTCGGCGTCCACCCGCAGACGGTGCAGGTGCTGGCCGACTGGTCGTGGAGGCCGCCGCAGTCCGGACACTGCTTCTTGTTATACTCCTGTTCCCACCCCACTCGCTCTACCGTGTGACCGCGGTCCGAAAGGAATTCGTCGAAGACATCGTCACCGGCATCATTGGGTGAGGTTGCCATACCCGTGACAATGAGAACCACGGTATTAAAGACCGCGGTTCACACAGTAATCTGCCGGATCCCGCGATCGATCGGAGCCGTCGGCTGACCCGCGGATTTTTCTCGGTCTCGACCGAAGATCCGGTATGAGCGAACTCCGCCTCGACGCGACGCAGCTCGATCGCTACTCGAGACACGTCATCATGGACGAGATCGGACCCGAGGGCCAGCAGCGCCTGCTCGAGGGTAGCGTCCTCGTCGTCGGCGCCGGCGGGTTGGGGTCGCCGGCGATCCAGTACCTCGCGGCCGCGGGGATCGGCCGGCTGGGGATCGTCGACGACGACGTCGTCGAGCGCTCGAACCTGCAGCGCCAGATCGTCCACGGCGACGACGACGTCGGCCGTCCGAAGGTCGACAGCGCGGCCGACTACGTCGCGGCGCTGAACCCGGACGTCGACGTCGACACCCACGAGACGCGGCTGTCGGCGGACAACGTCGGAGAGCTGGTCGAGAAGTACGACGTCGTCCTCGATGCTAGCGACAACTTCGGCACCCGCTACCTGCTCAACGACCACTGCGTGCTCACCGAGACCCCGCTCTCTCACGGGGCGATCTACCGCTTCGAGGGGCAGGTGACGACCTTTACCAACGAGCGCGACGGCGACGAGAACCCACCCTGCTATCGCTGCGTGTTTCCCGAGGCACCCGAACCCGGCACCGTTCCCGACTGCGCGACGACCGGCGTGCTCGGTGTGCTTCCGGGCACCGTCGGCTGTATTCAGGCCACCGAGGTCGTCAAGTACTTCCTCGAGAAGGGCGACCTGCTCGAGGGCCGGCTGCTGATGTACGACGCGATGGGGATGACCTTCGACACCGTCGACGTCCTCCGGAACTCGGAGTGTCCGGTCTGTGGCGACGAGCCCGAGATCGAATCGGTCGAGGACGTCGCCTACGAGGGGAGTTGTTCGATCTCGGCCGACTGACGCACCCGTCCGTCGCTTTCAGCGCTGTGTTGCTGTCTCGAGCGCGTAGATCGCCGTCGGGTACGCCTCGCCCGCGATCTCGAACTCCGAACGTCCGGTTCGATCGAACCCTCGCGCCTCGTAGAACCGCCGCCCGACCTCGTTCCCGGCCAGCATCTCGAGGCGCAGCCGTTCGATCTCCTCCGGCAGGGTCTCGAGACAGCGCTCGAGCAGCGCCGTCCCGATTCCTTCGCCCCAGCAGTCGGGTTCGACGTACAGCTCCTTGAGACCCGCTTCGTCCGGGCCGACGAACGCCTTCGTCCCCTCGCCCCACCGGACGTAGCCGTAGCCTCGAACCCGTCCCTCGACTGTCGCCAGGAAGATTCCCTCCCGATCGCTCGCCAGCCGGTCGGCGTACTCGCGGAGCTGCTCGTCGGACGGGTCAGCGCCGAACCCCGCGAGCACCTCGTCGGGGAGCAGGTCGTCGTAGGCCTCGCGGAAGGCCAGCGCGTTGACGCGAGTTATCGCTCGGGCGTCCGCCGTTCCCGGCTCGAACCGACGCAGTTCCATACTCTCGGCTCGTCGTCGCCGCCGAAAGTAGTTCGGGTGCCGTGTCACACTTACTCTTTCCTCGAGCGATCGTCTCCCGTCCGCCGCGAACGCTGCCCGAACCCCACGTTCCATGTGGCCGACGGTCGTACCCCGGTTCATGCACGGTACCGGCGTCCCTATCGCCACCCCGTTCGCGGACGGCGCGGTCGATCACGAGCGGCTGCGATCGCTCGCCGAGTGGCTCGAGCGCTCCGGCGTCGACTTCCTGGTTCCCTGCGGCTCGACCGGCGAGGGTCCGGCGCTGACGACCGACGAGCGCGTCGCGGTCGTCGAGACGGTCGCCGAGGCGACCGACCTCCCGACCCTCGCCGGCACCGGTCGGGAGGGGCTCGAGCCGACCCTCGAGACGACCGAGCGCGCGGCCGAGGCCGGCGCCGACGCCGCGCTCGTGGTCACGCCCTCCTACTACGGGAGCGACGACGCGGCCCTCGTCGCGTACTACCGGGAGGTCGCGAGCGCCTCGCCGATCCCGGTCTACCTCTACAGCGTCCCCAAGTTCACCGGCCGGGCGCTCGCCCCCGAGACGGTCGCGGAGCTCGCGACCCACGAGAACGTCGCCGGGATCAAGGACTCGAGCGGAAGCCTCGAGTCG
This sequence comes from Natronococcus sp., assembly GCF_047921035.1. Lineage (NCBI taxonomy): Archaea > Methanobacteriati > Methanobacteriota > Halobacteria > Halobacteriales > Natrialbaceae > Natronococcus > Natronococcus sp. Next base: position 1,522 of record NZ_JBLRWX010000135.1, on the reverse strand, counting down.
ATCCAGCGGCTGCTCGATCACACCCACGACGCCTTCTCCGTTCTCGTCGGCAGCGGGAGCGTCTACGCGGCCGGGCTCGCGGCGGGCGCCGACGGCGGCGTGCTCGCGGTCGCCAACGTCGTTCCCGAACTCGCGAGCGAGATCTACCGGCTCGACCGCGAGGATCGAACGGACGCAGCCCGCGAGCGAAACGCCGCGATCGTCGAACTCAACCACGCCGTCACCTCGCGGTTCGGCGTTCCGGGCGTCAAGGCCGCCCTCGCGATGCGGGATCAGTCGGCCGGCCGTCCGCGCCGTCCACTCGGGGAACTCGACGCCGACGCGAAGACTGACCTCGAGTCGATCCTCGAGCGAACGCTCGAGACGTAACCGGATTCGATCCACAGAGCCCGTCGAATGAATCGCACAGAGTTACTGATAAGGGTCAAGTTCTTACCCGCCAAATGCCGGGTAGATGGCGTACTCGTTCGGTTCGAAGACCCGAAGAGATCTCGAGCTCTCGACGTCCGAACTGACGGGTGCGCTAGGAGATTCGGTTACGGTCCTCCCGCTCGTCGTGGCGCTGGCCGCGACGACGTCGGTCTCGTTGCCCCACGTCCTCGTCGGCTTCGGCGTCTTCCAGATCGTCTGGGGGCTGTACTACGGAATGCCCCTCTCCGTCGAGCCGATGAAGGCCCTGATCGGGCTGGCGATCGTCGGCTCCCTCTCGTATCCCGAACTCGCCGCAGCCGGGCTGCTCGCCGGCGTCGTGTTGCTTGTCGTCGGTCGGCTCGGCCTCGTCGGCCACCTCCAGCGGGTCGTCGGCGAGCCCGTGATCCGAGGCGTACAGTTCGCCGTCGCCCTGCTGTTGCTCGAGTCCGCGGTGGGGCTTTCCCTCGAGAGCCTCCCCGTCGCCGCAGCCGGACTCGCCGTCGTCGCCGCCCTCGCCGCCGTCGGCTACCGCCAGAGCAGCGTCCTCGTCGTATTGCTGCTCGGTGCCGTCGCTGCCGTCGCGACCGCGGGCGTCCCGACACCCCGGGTGCCCGAGCCCGCGCTCTTCCCCGCCGGCGGGCCGTCGCTTACGACGGGGGCGCTCGAGGCCACCGTCGCCCAGCTGGGGATGACGGTCGGCAACGCGGCGATCGCGACCGCCCTGCTCTGTGGCGACCTCTACGACCGGGACGTCCGGGCCGACGACCTCTCGCAGAGCATGGGCGTCACCTGCCTCGCGGCGATCCCGATCGGCGGCGTCCCGATGTGTCACGGCAGCGGCGGGCTCGCGGGCAAGTACGCTTTCGGCGCCCGGACCGGCGGCGCGAACGTCCTGCTCGGGATCGGCTACCTCGCGCTCGCGCTGGTCGCCGCCGGCGCCCTGCTGGCAGCCTTCCCGCTCGCGTTGCTCGGTGTTCTGTTGGTCGTCGTCGCCCTCGAGCTCGGACGAGCGGCGTTCGCCCCCGTCGACGACGGGCGGGCGCTCGCGCTGGTCGTCGCCGTCGGGGTCGTCGGTCTCGCGGTCAACGTCGGCGTCGCGTTCGTGCTCGGC
>NZ_JBLRWX010000134.1:0-7140 GCF_047921035.1 Natronococcus sp. | reverse complement strand
CGAGGCGCGCGTCCCCGACGACCTCTCGGTGTCGGTCGAACTGATCCGGCCCGACACGCCGTTTCCGGACCCGTTCGTCACCGACGAGGACGAGCCGCTGGTGGGCGCGCTCGAGGCCGCGAGCGGGGGCGAAATCCGCCCGTTCGGCGCGGCGACGGAGGCATCGTTCTTCGCGACCGACGCGCCGACGGTCGTCTTCGGGCCGGGTGCGCTGGCCGACGCGGAGGGGCCCGTCGCTCACGCCGAACGCGAGTACGTTCGGCTCCCGGCGGTCGAGGCCGCAGCCGACGCCGTCACGGAGGCGCTCGAGTCGCTGCTCTCGTGATCGTCTCGCTCCGATCGGTCGGACGGCGAACTGCGTGCGCGCTCGATCGCGATGGCTTTACGGAATTACCGATAACTTCGACCGGTCGGCGATTCGAATCCGAGCGATAACACTATTCGTGATTGACGTGAAAGGGCACACCAGCTAATGACTGCGGAGAAGGCAGCGGGTGGGATCGTCGACAGATTCGACGACGAGGCGGTTCGCGAGGCGCTGTCGCTGCGCGAGCAGGCGTTGGACGAGGCGCCGGTGGGGATTCTCATCACCGATCCCGATCGGACGGACAACCCGATCACGTACGTAAACGAGGGGTTCGTTCGACTCACGGGCTACGCTCGGGAGGAGATCCTCGGCCGGAACTGTCGGTTCCTCCAGGGGGAACGAACCGACCCGGAACCGGTCGGGCAGATGCGGGCGGCGATCGACGCGGGCGAATCGGTCACCGTGGAACTGCTGAACTACCGGAAGAACGGCGATCCGTTCTGGAATCGGGTGACGATCGCACCGCTGTCCGACGGCGCTGAGGTGACGAACTTCGTCGGGATCCAACAGGACGTCACGGACCGCAAGCGGCGGGAGCGCGACCTCGAGCACGAGCGCGAGTTCGTCGAGCAGGGACTCGACGTGCTCGACGACGTCTTCTACGTGATCGGAACGGACCGGCGACTCCGGCGCTGGAACCAACGTCTCCCGGAGGTGACCGGCTACACCGACGACGAAATCGCCGAGATGGACGTCCTCGAGTTCGTTCCGGCCGACGAGCGGGAGCCGATAACGGGATCGATCGAGAACGTCCTGAACGGCGAACCCGAGACCGTCGAGTCGGCGCTGCTCACGGCCGACGGCGAGCGAATCCCCTACGAGTTTACCGGGTCGCGGCTGACCGCTCCGGGCGGGGAACTGGTCGGCCTCGTCGGCGTCGGGCGGGAGGTCGCCGAGCGGACGCGTCGCCGGACCGTCCTCGAGTCGCTCCACGGGATCGCGACGACGATTCAAAACGAGGAGTCCGTCGACGGCGTCTGCGAACGGACCGTCGACGCGGCGGCCGACGTCCTCGAGTTCGACCTCTGTTCGCTGCTGCTGTGTGAGGGCGAGTGGCTGGTTCCGCGGGCGACCTCGGCGGAGGCACCGTCGGGCGGGAGCCGACCGATGCGCCTCGATCAGGGACTGGCCGGCAAGACGTTTCGAACCGGCAACTCACACCGAGTCGACGAAGTGAGCGACGACGGCGACGCCGACCCCGCGAAGGAGTGCTACCGATCCGGATTCAGCGTCGCGGTCGGCGAACGCGGCGTCTTTCAGGCGGCGAGCACCGAGCCGGCGGCGTTCGACGCCCAGGACGTCGAGTTCGCCGAACTCCTCGTCAGCCACGCTGCGAGCGCGATCGAGCGAATCGAGCGCGAGTCCGCCCTCGAGCGCCAGAACGAACGCCTCGAGGAGTTCGCCAGTATCGTCTCCCACGACCTGCGAAACCCCCTGAACGTGGCCGCGGGTCGGCTCGACCTCGCTCGCGAGACCTGCGACGACGACAACCTCGAGGACGTCGCGCGGGCCCACGGCCGAATGGAGGCGCTGATCGACGACCTCCTGGCGCTGGCCCGGGAGGGACGGTCCGTTCTCGAGACCGAACCCGTCGACGTCGCCGCGGCCGTCGCCGACTGCTGGTGTCACGTCGAGACCGCCGAGGCCGACCTCGAGGTCGAGACGGAGCGCTCGATCGTCGCCGATCCGAGCCGGTTCCAGCGACTCCTCGAGAACCTCGTCCGCAACGCGGTCGAACACGCCGGGCCGGACGTGACCGTCAGGGTCGGCGATCTGGACGACGGGATCTACGTGGAAGACGACGGACCCGGGATTCCGGCGGCGAACCGCGAGGCGGTCTTCGAGACCGGTTACTCCGAGTTCCAGGACGGAACCGGGTTCGGACTCGGAATCGTCGAGCGGATCTGTGAGGCACACGGCTGGGAGGTTGCCGTAACCGACGGCGACGACGGCGGGGCCCGGTTCGAACTCTCCGGAATCGAGTTCGCCGACGGCGAACGCGAACGGTGACGCGCGTCGCGTCTCACCACTGGGTCGAGATGTACAGCAGGATGATCATACAGACGATCCCGATCAGAAACAGCAGGATCGTGGCGATCTCCGGAAAGAGATACTCGATCATGGCTGCCCGTTAGCGACGGGCGCTCAAGACAGTACTGATCGGTGCTGCCGGCCGTCCGCTACTCTCCGTCGTCGACCAGCTCGCTTGCGACCCCGACGTAGCCCGTCGGCGTCAGCCCCCGCAGCTCCGCGCGGACCTCGTCGTCGACCTCGAGGTCGGCGAACAGCTCGTGGAAGTCCTCGAGCGTGACTGTCCGCCCGCGCGTAAGCTCCTTGACGCGCTCGTAGGCGTCCTCCTGGCCCTCTCGACGGAGGATCGTCTGGACGGCCTCGCCGATGATCTCCGGGGTCGACTCGAGGTCGTCGCGCATCACGTGCTCGTTGGGAACGACCTTCTCGAGGCCCGCGGCCGTCTTCTCGTAGCCGATCAGGCAGTGAGCGAGGGCGGCGCCCATGTTCCGTTTGACCGTCGAGTCCGAGAGGTCCCGCTGGAGCCGCGAGGTCGTGACGTAGTCGGCGAGGAAGGTCAGATCCGAGTTGGCCTTCGAGAGGTTGCCCTCGCTGTTCTCGAAGTCGATCGGGTTGACCTTGTGGGGCATCGTCGAGGAGCCCGTCTCGCCCGCGACGGCCTCCTGGCCGAGGTAGCGATCGGAGACGTAGAGCCACATATCCAGGTCGAGATCCAGCAGAACGTCGTTCGCGCCCCGAAAGGCGTCGAACAGCGCCGCCAGGTCGTCGCAGGGGTTGACCTGGGTCGTCAGCGGGACGAACTCGAGGCCGAGGTCCTCGACGAACGCCTCGGCGAAGGCGGGCCAGTCGATGTCGGGGTAGGCGGCGACGTGGGCCGCGTAGGTGCCCGAGGCCCCGCCGAGCTTCCCGCTCAGGTCGTCGGCAGCCGCGCGGATCCGGCCCGTCGCGCGACCGAGCCGGGCCGCGTACACCGCCATCTCCTTGCCGAACGTCGTCGGCGTCGCGGGCTGACCGTGGGTGCGAGCCAGCATCGGCAGGTCGCGGTGCTCGCGGGCCATCTCCGCGAGGGTCTCCCGGACGTCGTAGAGGGTCGGCAACAGCACCTCGTCGACGGCCTCGGCGAGGAGCAGGCGGTGAGCGAGGTTGTTCACGTCCTCGCTGGTCAGCCCGAAGTGGATCCAGGGGCCGGCGTCGCTACCCTCGGGCAGGCGGTGCCGGACGAAGTACTCGACGGCCTTCACGTCGTGGTTGGTCGCCTCGAACTCGCCGTAGCCGTCGGTCTCGAGGGTCTTGATCAGCCGGGCGTCCTCCTCGGCGAAGTGTTTGTACAGCCCGCGCAGGTGCTCGCGGTCTTCGAGGGAGAGCTCCAGCGGCGTCGCCTCCAGGTCGGCGAGCGCGATCAGGTACTCGACCTCGACGCGAACCCGAGCCCGCATCAGCGCGGCCTCGCTGGCGTACGGCGAGAGCCGTTCGGTCCGGCCCGCGTAGCGACCGTCGATCGGCGAGACGGCGTACAGCGCGTGGGTGTCGGTCATCGTTCCGATCCTTTCCAGCGCGGTGCAAAAGCGTATCGAAACGGGGAGCCATAACCGTGCATACTTCGAGTATACGAAGGCAAAATACTGCCGTAGACATGCTCGATTGTGCATACCTCGGCGCCCGAGACCGCAACGGCTTTGCCGATCGCGGGCGCGGATTCGACCATGACCCGAATCGCCGGACTGGCCGGCAACCGAGGCCGCAACCTGTTGAACGTCGCCGACCGTCGACCGGGCGGAGCCGACCTCGCGGTCGTCCTCAGCTACGACGAGGAGGCACCGGTCCTCGAGGCCGCAGCCGAGCGCGGGATCCCGACCGAGGTCGTCCCGCTCGAGGACGGCGTCGACCGCCGCGAGCACGAACGGGCGGTCAACGAGGCGCTGTCCGACCACGAGTTCGACCTGGTCTGTCTGGACGGCTACATGCGGATCCTCTCGGATACCTTCCTCGAGGCCCAGCCGACGACGCTGAACGTCCACCCCTCCCTGCTGCCGGCGTTTCCCGGCGACGACGCCTGGGGCGACGCCCTCGAGGCCGACGTCTCCGTGACCGGCTGTACGGTCCACGTCGTCACCGACGCGACCGACGACGAGGGCGAGGTCCTCGAAGAAGAGATCGACGCCGGCCCGATCGTCACCCAGGAGCCAGTTCCGGTCTACGAGGGCGACGACGAGGAGACGTTGAAAGAACGCGTGCTCCACGAGGGCGAATTCCGGGCGTATCCGCGGGCGGTGAAGTGGTTCGCCGAGGGTGCGGTGGACGTGGACCTCGAAGCGGGTGAGGTTTCGGTCGACGCCGACGTCTCGAGCCCGGACGACGCGGACCACGACGGGCTCCCCGCGCGACGCCTCGTCTCGAGCGACCGTCTCAGTACCCTCCGGTACGGCGAGAACCCCCACCAGGACGCCGCGGTCTACGCCGACTACACCTGCGAGGAGGCGAGCGTCGTCCACGCCGACCAGTTGAACGAGGGCGCGAAGGCGCTGTCGTACAACAACTACAACGACGCCGACGGGGCCCTGAACCTCATCAAGGAGTTCGACGAGCCCGCGGCCGCGGTGATCAAACACACCAACCCCGCGGGCTGTGCGACTGCCGATTCGCTCGTGGAGGCCTACGACCGGGCGCTCTCGACGGATCCGATGAGCGCCTTCGGCGGGATCGTCGCGCTGAACCGGGAGTGCGACGCCGCGACCGCCGAGCAGGTGATCGACTCGTTCAAGGAGGTCGTCGTCGCGCCGGGGTACAGCGAGGAGGCGCTCGAGGTGCTCTGCGAGAAGGAGAACCTGCGGGTCCTCGACGTGGGCCGCGAGGCGCTACGCGCCTCGGATGCGAGCGGCGAGCAGCCGCGAGCGCTGGGCGAGCGAACGGACCGGTTCACCGAGAAACCGCTCGTCGGCGGGCGACTCGTCCAGGAGCGAGACCTGCAGTCGATCACCGTCGACAACCTCGAGGTCGTCACCGAGCGCGAGCCGACCGACGAGGAACTCGAGTCGATGGTGTTCGCCTGGCAGACGCTGAAACACGTCAAGTCCAACGGGATCCTCCTCGCGCAGGGCACCGAGACGGTCGGCGTCGGAATGGGACAGGTCTCCCGGGTCGACGCGGTCCGGCTCGCGGCGATGAAGGCCGACGAGCACGCCGAGGGGAAAGACGCCGAGGGCGCCGTGATGGCCTCGGACGCCTTTTTCCCGTTCCCGGACGGCATCGAGGAGGCGGCCGAGGCGGGGATCGAGGCCGTGATCCAGCCCGGCGGCTCGGTCAACGACGACGACGTCATCGAGGCCGCCGACGAGCACGGGATCGCGATGGCGTTTACGGGCCAGCGGTCGTTTAGACACGACTGAACGGGTAGGGAACCAGCGGCTCGTCGAGGCTACCGTTCGGGACGGAGTGCTGTCGTGGCCATCCCGAGCGCTCTCGATTCGCGCGACTCGAGGACCACAGCGACGATAGCGGTCGCTCTCGAGTAGTAGAGAGACGGGGTAGGCCAGTCAGCGGTGACCGGACGTGGAGACCACGCTGGCCGAAAGGTAGCCGGCTGGCCGTGCCGTCTACCCGCACCTCGGGGCTATCGCTACAAAACACCTCCGGTACATCGATCTGACCGGCGTCGACCTCGAAGCCGAGTCCGCGATTACCGAAGCCGATCCCGAAGCCGGCGCCACAGCGCCTCCGGGACGTCCTGTTTCCGCTTGACCATGATGACGGCGCCCTCGGCCTCGCGACCGATCGCCTCGGGGACGTCGCCGACCAGCGCCCGACGGAGGAAGCCGCCCTCTGCCGCACCGACGACGGTCACGTCGTGGTCGCTCGAGCGCTCGACGATCGTCTCGACGACCGCTCCCTCGAGGACGGTCTGTTCGACCGACTCGACGGCCCCCAGCGCGGGCGCCGTGCGGTTGAGCAGGGCCCGGGCCTCGGCGACGGTTTCTTCCTCGCGGTCGGGAACGACGGTGACGAGTTCGATCCGGGCGTCGTGGGCGCGGGCCAGCGCCCCCGCGGTCTCGGCGGCGAACTCGGTGTTGGGGCCGCCGGCCACGGGAACGAGCACCGACGAGACGGCGCGTCGGTCCCGGTCGATCCGCTTGACGAGGACGTCACACGGCGCGTCGGCGAGGATGTCGTCGATGTAGCTCCCGAGGACGACGTCGCGGCGACGGGGTCGACCGCGCCAGCCCAGCAGGATGGCGTCGACGGACTCGTCGACCGCGACGCCGCGAACGCCGTCGGCGACGCTCCGGCCGAACCGGACCCGACCCGACGCGGAGACGCCGTACCCCGTCGCTCGCTCGACCGCGTCGGCGACGAGCGCCTCTTGGTCGTCGACGTCGAACTGTTGTCGGGCCTCGCCGAGCGGCACCTGCATCGGGACGGTGACGACCAAGAGTACGAGGATCTCGAGGTCGCGGTCGGCGGCGAGGTCGATCGCCGTGTCGAGCAGTCGGTCCGCGGTTTCGGGGTTGGCGACGGGAACGAGGAGGCGATCGGCTGGCATACGTAGGATACCTGTACAGTCGTTCTACATCGACAAGTAGGCTTTCACGACGCGAGCGTCGGACGGCTTCGGGCGTTCGCGAGTGAGACCCGTCACTCTCGGTCCTGCGCGACGAACGCCTCGTAGAACGGCTCGGAGAGGTGACGATCCTCCCACGCTCGGCGCTCGTCGTCGCCGATCGACGCCCCCCAGATCGCGAGGAGGG
>NZ_JBLRWX010000133.1:0-7162 GCF_047921035.1 Natronococcus sp. | reverse complement strand
GCTCCTTGCAGTCGCGTGCTTGCGTCGTCGGAACGCCCGAGAACGCCAGCCCCTTTCAGTCCCACCCGGCAGTGGTTAGTTGGAAGCTGCAGATACAACGCCGGCCGTTCCATTCGTACTCTCTACGTAACGCATACGGGTATCTCAGGCGGATGCTGAGTCTAAACGAAGAACGCTACTCGCTCCTGCCGAACTACTCCTCGCTCGAGCGGGCCGCGTCGATCCGCTCGAGCTGGTCGCCGCTGAGGTCGACGTCGACCGCGCCGACGTTCTCCTCGAGCTGGTCGGGCGAGCGCGCGCCGACGATCGGCACGCAGGTGAAGCGATCCTGATCCATGAGCCAGCGCAGCGAGACCTGTGCGGGGGAGGCATCGACCTCGTCGGCGACCGACTCGACGGCCTCGAGGACGTCCCACGCGCGGTCGGTCGCGTAGCGATCCTCGAAGAGGTCGTCGAAAGCGCCCCGCGAGCCGTCCGGCGCCTCGACGGAGCCGTCTTCGGCCTGCTCGTACTTGCCGGTCAGGAACCCGCCCGCCAGCGGCGAGTACGGACAGACGGCGAGGTCTTGGTCGGCGCAGACCTCGAGGTAGTCGCCGACGGCGTCGTAGTGGGCCGCGTTGACCATCGGCTGGGTGACGTCGAAGCGCTCGAGCCCCTCGACGTCGCTGGTCCACAGCGCCTTCGTCAGCTGCCAGGCGGCCATCGTCGAGGCGCCGAGGTGGTTGACCGTCCCCTCGCGGACGAGGTCGGTGAGCACGGACATCGTCTCCTCGATCGGGGTCTCGTCGTCCCAGCGGTGGATGTAGTAGACGTCGAGGTAGTCGGTGCCGAGCCGCTCGAGCGTGCCCTCGATCTGGGCGCGGATGTGTTTGCGCCCGAGGCCGGAGTCGTTCGGACCCGGCTCGCCCCAGCCGTCGAACTCGAAGTAGACCTTCGAGGCGATGACGAGGTCTTCCCGATCCTGATCCTCGAGCCACTCGCCGATCCACTCCTCGCTGGTGCCGTCAGGGTTGCCGTAGACGTTGGCGGTGTCGATGAAGTTGATCCCGTGCTCGACGCAGGCGTCGAGCAGTTCGTGGGCCTCCTCGCGGGTCGTCTCGTTCTCGAGGTCGCCCGTCGAGCGACCGAACCGCCAGGTGCCGAAACACAGCTGCGAGACGGTCGTGCCCGTGTTGCCGAGCGTGGTGTACTCCATGCTCGAGGGTTTCGCTGCGAGCGATAAAACGGATTGGGCTGCGAAAATCGCTAGTACGTTAGGATCTCGAGGTCGTCGATCCGATCGAAGTGATCGACGTTGTTCGTCACGACGGGGATGTCGTGGACGAGCGCAGTCGCAGCGATCATTACGTCGGGATCCTCGATCGGTGTTCCGGCTCGGCTTAGCGTCGCGTTCAGTTCGCCGGCAGTCATCGCACAGTCGCGATCGAACGGGAGTTCGCGGACGTCGATGAGTAGGTTTTCGACCGCCGTTCGCTCGCGCTCGGACGCGCTCGAGCGGTGAATTCCCTCCCAAAGTTCCATTACAGTTACCGCACTCACGTGCGCGGAGCCGGCCGAATCGACCCGTTGGACGGTCGTTTCCACCTCTTCGTTTCCCCGAAGTACGTCGATGAGGAACGACGTGTCAAGTATCATTCGAGGGCGTCCGTAATCCGCTCGACTCGAGCGCGGCGGTCTTCCGTTCGCTCCGCTCTTCGGTCGGTAACGATTTCCTCGAGTTCGTCCGCTGTGTCCCCGCTCAACGTACCGTAGTACTCCTCGAGCGTGACGCCGTCGGTCAATCGACGAACAACGTCGCTAAAGCTTTCTCCCTCTTTCTTTTCGGCTTTAAGACGTTCGTAAGCGTCGTCGGCAAGCGAGATGGTTTTCGTCCCCATCGTCGTGTATGTGTACGTACGTGTACCGTAAATATCTACCGTCGATTCGCCTCATTACCCCGAAAATAGTGCGCGAGTCCACGACCGAATCGTGAGCGAGATCGATACCTAATCGTCTCGAGGAACGCCGTTCAGAACGACGGCAGCACTTCCTCCTCGTAGAGCTCGATCGCGGACTCCTGGTCGGGACCGACCTGGTGGTAGTGAACGTGGTCGTAGCCGGCGTCCACAGCCTGTTCGATGCTGTCGATGTGGTCCTGCGGGTCGGGGCTGGTCGTCGTTCCCGACTCGGCGATGTCCTCCTTCTCGACCATCTCCGCGGCCTGCTCGAAGTGTGCCGGCGTCGGGAGTTCCTGGCCGAGTTCGCCCGGAACCGAGCCGTTGGGCCAGTACTCGTAGATCGTCTCGACCGCTTCCTCCTCGGTTTCGGCGTAGCAGCCGTGGAGCTGGGTGTATCTGGGTCCGTCGCCGCCGGCGTCCTCGTAGGCCTCGACCGGCTCCTCCTTCGGACCGGAACACCAGAGGCCGTCGGTGTTGTCGGCGACCCACCCGGCGGTCTGGGGGCCGAACGCGCTTCCGATCGTCGTCGGCTGCTCGTCCGGACACGTGAACAGCCGCGCGTTCTCGACCGTGTAGTGCTCGCCGCGGTGACTCGTCGTCTGCCCGGTCCAGAGCTTCCGCATGACCTCCATCGCCTCGTCTAACATCTCGAGGCGGACGTCGTGTTCGGGCCACCGCTGTCCGGTGACGTGCTCGTTCAGGTTCTCCCCGGTTCCCACGCCGAACGTGAACCGGTCGCCGAACATCTCGTCGACGGTCGCGACCGCGTGGGCGACGTTCAGCGGGTGGATCCGCGTCGTCGGGCAGGTGACACCGACGCCGACCTCGATATCGTCGGTCGCGGTCGCGATCCCGCCCAACGTCGACCAGACGAACGGCGACTCGCCCTGCGCCGAGACCCACGGGTGGAAGTGATCCGAGATCGAGAGAAAGTCGAATCCCGCTTCTTCGGCCCGCTGTGCAATCGAGATCAGCTCGTTGGGCTCGTGTTCCTCGCTCGAGAGCGTGTATCCGAGTTGTACCATCGACTCGGAATACCACGAACGCGCGTCTAACGGTTGGCCCTGCGAAAGCAAGAAACGGACTCGAGGGATTCCGCTACGCGAGTCCGTAGACGACCGCCTCGTAGGGCCGCAACTCGGCGTCGGTCGGATCCGCGGGCGACTCGCCGTAGTTCCCGATCAGAACCTCGAACCCGGCGGCCTCGAGCGTCGCCGGCTCGAACGTCGCCGGCTCGGCCGACCAGTTGAGGACGACCAGCACCCGCTCGTCCTCGAGCGTCCGCGTGTAGGCGAACAGCTGCTCGTCGTCGGGGCACAGGAGTGCGTACTCGCCGTAGACGAGGGCGTCCTCGGCGTCCCGCAGCTCGATCAGCCGGCGGTAGTAGTGCCAGATCGACGCTTCGTCGGCAAGTGCGGCCTCGACGTTGATTCTCGAGCGGTTCTCGTTTACCTTGAGCCAGGGCTCGCCGTCGGTGAAGCCGGCTCCCGGAGAGCCGTCCCACTGCATCGGCGTCCGCGCGTGGTCCCGACTTCGGTAGTTGACGAACTCCCGGACGTCCTCGTAGGAGTCGATCGCACCGTCCTCGAGCAGGTCGTCGATCGTCCCCAGCGTCTGGGGGTCATCGATCTCCTCGCGGCTCCGGAAGTCGGCGTTGGTCATCCCGATCTCGTCGCCCTGGTAGATATAGGGCGTCCCCCGCATCGTCAGCAGGAACGTCGCGATCAGCGTCGCGCTCTCCTTTCGGTACCGGTCGTCGTCGCCGAACCGCGAGACGAGCCGCGGGACGTCGTGGTTGCTCAGGAACAGCGCGTCCCACTCGAGGCGGCGCTGTTTGCGGCTGACGATCGCCTTGAGCTCCGTCACCTCCCAGTCGCCGGGCTCGGCCCGCCCCCACGGCCCGTTCTCGCCCGCGTCGACGTTCATGTGGTCGAACTGGAACACCATGTCGAGCCCGTCGCCGTCCGCGCCGATCGAGTCGGCGGCCGCCTCGACCGAGGCCATTCCCATCTCGCCGACGGTCATGACGTCGTAGTTCGAGAGCGTGTCGTCGTAGATCTCCCGCAGGTACTCGTGGAGGCGCGGGCCGTGGCTGTAGTGTTCCGAGCCGACGAGGGCGTCGTCGGGATCCCCGTCGGGCAGCCCCTCGGTCTTCGAGAGCAGGTCGATGGCGTCCATCCGGAAGCCGTCGATCCCCTTCTCGAGCCACCACTCGATCTCTCCCGTGACGTCCTCGCGAACGTCGGGATTGCGCCAGTTCAGGTCCGGCTGGTGTGGATCGAAGATGTGGAGGTACCACTGGCCGCGCTCCTCGTCGTAGCTCCAGGCCGGTCCGCCGAAGATCGAGTCCCAGTTGTTCGGCGCGACCTCGTCGTCGGGCCCGTCGGCCGTCTCGTAGTCGGCCGCCACGGCCGGCCGGCCCTCCTTCCAGTGGTAGTAGTCCTCGTAGTTCCCGTCACGTCGTCGGGACCGCCGGAACCACTCGTGCTCGCTCGAGGTGTGGTTGACCACGAGATCCATGATCAGGCGCATGCCACGAGCGTGGAGCGCCTCGAGCAGTTCCTCCCAGTCGGCCATCGTGCCGAACTCGTCCAGGATCGACCGGTAGTCACGAATGTCGTAGCCGTTGTCGTGGTTCGGCGAGTCGTAGACCGGACAGAGCCAGATTACGTCGACGCCGAGGCGATCGAGATAGTCGACCTTCTCGACGATACCGGGGATGTCGCCGACGCCGTCGCCGTCGCTGTCGTTGAAGCTCCGAGGATAGATCTGGTAGACGACCGCCTTCTTCCACCACGCCCTGTCGGGCCGCTCGAGGGGTTCGCTCCGGCTCATCGATAGCGACAACCCTCGAGCGTTCCTACAGTGTTTCGACACCGACTCGAGTCGAGCACGAAATCCGACCGCCCGACCGAATCTGTCGAAAACGCAATCGTAAACGCAAACGCAAACGTCACGCCGAGCGTACGCTTCGCACTCGACCGCCGGACGTCGCGGCGCCGGAATCGAACCCCTTACGCCGGCCGCGCCGATAGCGACCCGTATGGATACCGCGGTCGTCGCCGAGGGACTCGAGAAGCGATACGACGGGACCACGGCGCTGGCGGGCGTGACGCTGTCGGTCGAGCGCGGCGAGGTGTTCGCGCTCATCGGCCCCAACGGCGCGGGGAAGACGACGCTCGTTCGGGCGCTCACCGGGACGACCGAACCCGATTCGGGCAGCGCCCGCGTCCTCGAGGCGGCGCCGTCGGCGGTCGACCGCGACCGCCTGGGCGTGCTCCCGCAGTCGTTCTCGCCGCCGGATCGGCTCACCGCCCGCGAGCTGGTGGCCTACTACGCGGGGCTGTACGACGACCACCGCGACCCCGAGGCCGTGCTGGCCGACGTCGGCCTCGCCGACGCCGACGACACCTGGTACGAGAACCTCTCCGGGGGCCAGCAGCGACGGGTCTGCGTCGGCACCGCGCTGGTCAACGACCCCGACGTGCTCTTTTTGGACGAACCGACCACGGGCATCGACCCCGCGGGTCGGCGAACCGTCTGGCGGCTGATCGAGGACCTCGCCGACGCCGGGACCACCGTCTTCCTGACGACCCACGACATGGCCGAGGCCGAACGCCTCGCCGACCGCGTCGGACTGCTCGCCGACGGGGAACTCGTCGCCCGGGGAACGCCCGCGGCGCTGATCGCCGACCACGCCGGCTCGAGCCGGCTGACCGTCGAGACGCCCGCCGACCCGGCGGCGTTCGACGATCTCCCGTTCGCCACCGCCGAGCGGGGAAGCGAGGTCGTCGTCCGCGAGGTCTCGCCCGCCGAGATCGGTCGCGTCGTCGACTACCTCGAGGAACGCGGGATCGACTACTCCGGGCTCTCCTGGGCCGAGCCCGACCTCGAGGACGTCTACCTCGAGCTGGCCGACGAAACCGAACTCGAGCGAACCGATAGCACGACTCTCGCTCGCGCGGGTGAGACGGCGTGAGCCGGCTGGGCCGCGTTCGCGCCGAGACCGCCGCCGGCTGGCGGGCGTTCGTCCGCCGCCGGACCGCAGTGTTCTTTACCTTTTTCTTCCCGGTGATCCTGATCGTCATCTTCGGCGCGCTGGTTCGGACCGACCCGGGCGGGGGCGGACTGTTCGCCGAGCCCCCGGCGTACTACGTCCCGGGCTACCTGGCCGTGGTCGTCCTCTTTACCCCGCTGTCGCGGCTCGGCAGCGAGGTCGCGCGCCACCGCGAGGGGAGCCGCTTCGAGAAGCTCGCGACGACCCCCCAGACGCGGGCGGAGTGGCTGCTCGCCCAGACGGTCGTCAACGCCGTCATCATCGGGCTGGCGAGCCTGCTGATCCTCGCGCTCGTGATCGTCCTGACGGGCGCCGAGATCGTCTTCTCGGCGCTGTTGGTCCCCTACATTCTCGTCGGCGTCGTCTGCTTCTGCGGCGTCGGCGCGATGCTGGGCAGCTACACCGACTCCCAGGACGGCGCCGTCGCCGCCAGCAACGCCATTGGGCTGCCGTTGCTCTTTCTCTCCGAGACGTTCGTCTCGCTCGAGCAGCTGCCCGGCTGGTTCGAACCGCTCGTGAACCTCTCGCCGCTGACGTACTTCGCCCGCGGGGTGCGGGCGGCGACCGATCCGACCGCCACGACGTCAGCGGTCGCGGGGATCGATCCCGCGCTGGCGAACCTGGGGATCCTCGCGGTTCTCGCGGCCGTCTTCTTCGCGCTGGGCACCCGGTCGATTCCGCGGACCGACTGACCCATCCCCGAATGTTTTGTGCGCTCCCGCCGTGTACGGCCCATGAGTAGCGCAGATCCACAGGGGTTGCAGGCGTTTCCCGACGAGCTCTCCTCCCGGGAGGCCTGGCTCGAGCCGTTCGACTGGTACCGGGAGATGCGCGAGACCGCCCCCGTTCGGTACGACCCGTCCCGGGGGTGCTGGGACGTCTTCCGGTACGCGGACGTCAAGCGAGTCCTCGACGACGACGGGACGTTCTCGGTGAACCCGCGGCTGGCCGACGACTTCCGGGAACCGGAGCGGCCCGAGGAGGGCCTGCTCTTTGAGACGATGCTCTTCCAGGATCCGCCCCGACACGACGAGCTCCGCGGCGTCGTCGACGACGCGTTCGAGCCGCGGGCGATCCGGGAACTCGAGCCGGAGATCCGCGAGCTGGCGACCGACCTCCTCTCGGACGCGCTGGCAGACGATCGGGGCGAGCTGGACGTCGTCGACGG
>NZ_JBLRWX010000132.1:0-7389 GCF_047921035.1 Natronococcus sp. | reverse complement strand
CTCCACGTCGGCGTCGTCAGCGACGTCGACGACGAGGAGGGAAAGTGGATGCTCGAGCGCTTCGGCGTCCGCGAGGCGTTCGACTCGATCACGACGTCCGAGGAGGTCGGCCGGACCAAGCCCGATCCCGCGATGTTCGAGACGGCCCTCGAGAAGGCCGGCGTCGAACCCGCCCGATCGCTGATGATCGGCGACCGGTACGACCACGACGTCCGCGGGGCCGACGAGGCGGGACTGCACGGGGTCGCGTTTGGCGCCGAGGACGGCCCCGCGGTCGCCTACCGCATCGAGTCCCCGCCCGAGATCCTCGAGATCGTCGACGGGGATCGAAGCCCCTGATACGGTTTCCTGTAAGTCAGTACCGGCGCAACCGCGACCCGTGCGGCGGTTGCGCCGGGAAATCGGTACAGCAATCCGTATGAGCGGTCCGGATCTATCCGTTCCGATCGGAGACGTACACGCAAACCTGACGTCGATCGCCCCGAGACGTTCTCTATCCCGTAAATTCTGGAGCATTCAGGCTAAAGGTCTATCCCCCTGTCGAGTGGAGAGGAACGTGACCGGTGGTGCGTTCGGTCCCACCACGATCCCTTCACACCCATGAAAACAGCCAGTCGAGGACCGTCGCGGGTGACGATCCGCCAGTTCGAGCCCGGCGACCGGGAGGCGTTCCTCTCGCTGTACGAGCGGGTATTCGACCGCGGGCGATCGCCCGCCTGGTTCCGCTGGAAGTACGAGGACAACCCCTACGCCGACCACGTTCCGATCGTCGTCGCCGAGGACGACGGCGACCTCGTCGGCTGCCGATCGCTGTTCGCCCAGGAGATGCGCGGCCACGGAACGGTTCGAACGGCGTACCAGCCCTGCGACACGATGGTCCACCCCGACTACCGCAGGCGCGGGCTGTTCGACCGGATGAACGAGCGGACCCTCGAGCGGTACGCCGAGGGCGGCCCCGCCTTTTTCTTCAACTTTCCGAACGAGGCCTCGAAACGGGGGAACCTCAACCACGGCTGGCGCGAGATCGGGACGGTGCCGCTGTACTACCGGGTTCGGGATCCCGTCGGCGCCCTCGAGCGATGGACCGACGACCCGGGAGCCCAAGCGCCGACGCGAGTCGAGAAACGCGCGACGACCGCGGCCGCGAAATCGGTCGCGAGCCGGATCGTCGATGGAGCCCACCGCACGGGGGATCAGTTCCTGGCACCCGACGCCGACGTCGACCTCGAGCGCCACGAGTCGCCGCCCGCCGAGGCGCTCGCGGCGGCCTACGGACGGGCGATTCCTGACGCGATGCACACGAACCGAACGGCGACGTTCTACCGCTGGCGGCTCGCCAATCCCGAACACGAGTACACGACCTACGTCGCGAGACGCGACGGGGAGCCGGTCGCCGCGCTCGTCACCGCCGACGTCGACGACCGGGTCCGAATCGTCGAGACGGTCCCGCGAGCGCTCGAGGCCGAACGGGGGGCGCTCGAGCGACTGCTCGTCGCCGTGCTCGCCGACTGCGATCGCCGGGAGTTCGTCACGGCCTTCGGCGAGACGCTTCCGAGACCGATTCGCTACCGGTTCTTCCCCGACACGCGAGCACCCCTCTCGACGCTGATCCGGCCGGCGTCGCGGACGCTGCTGGCGCGGGACCTCGACGCCAGCGCCGCGGTCGAGAACAGCTCGATCGACGACTGGACGTTCTCGCGGCTCGATCTCGACACGACCTGACTACCCCCGGAACCGCGTCACGGGATCGAGTTCGCTCTCGTCGACGTCCTCGAAGGCGTCGCGGGCAATCACGCGCTTGTGGACTTCGTCGGCGCCGTCGACGAGGCGGAACGCGCGGACGTTCTCGTAGAAATCAGCCAACGGTAGGTCCTTGCCGATCCCGTTGGCGCCACAGCACTGGATCGAGAGGTCGACGGCGTCCTGGACGACGTTGGCGGTAAAGACCTTCGCCATCGAGACCGGGACGCGGGCCTCCTTCCCCTCCCCGATCTCGCGGGCGGCGTGGCGAACCATCGTCCGGGCCGCGTGGAGTCGGGTTTCGGCGTCGGCGATCTCGTACCGGAGGTTCTGTTTCTCCGAGAGCGTGCTGCCGAATCCCTCGCGCTCGCTCGTGTACGCTTTCGCGACCTCGAGTGCGCGCTGGGCCATCCCCGAAAAGCGCATGCAGTGAGTCAGTCGCGCGGGGCCGAGGCGTTTCTGGGCGATGGCGAAGCCGGCGTTCTCGGCGCCCAGCAGGTTCTCCTCGGGAATCCGCACGCCGTCGTAGACGATCTCGGCGTGGCTCGTTCCCGTCACCTCGCCGCCGACGTGGGGGATGTCGCGCTGGTACTCGACGCCGTCGACGTCGCTGGGGACGAGGAAGATCGAACACCCCTCGTAGGGGTGGGCCTCCTGATCCGTTCGCGCCATCACGAGCAGGACGTCGGCCTCGCTGCCCTGGGTCGTCCACCACTTGTGGCCGTCGAGGACCCACTCGTCGCCGTCTTTCTCTGCCGTCGTCCGGATCATCTTCGGATCCGACCCCCCGCCCTGCATCGGCTCGGTCATCGAGAACCCCGAACGGATCTCGGCGTCGACCAGCGGCTCGAGCCACCGCTCTTTTTGCTCGTCGGTACCCGCCATCTCCAGGGTGTGCATGTTCCCCTCGTCGGGGGCGTCGACCCGCATCGCCAGCGGGCCGAGCAGGCTGCGACCCGCCTCCTCGAACGCCGGCAACACGTCGCGGAACTCGAGGCCGAGCCCGCCGTACTCCTCGCTGACCTGCGGAGCGTACAGGCCGCGCTCGCGGGCCGTCTCGCGCAGGTCGTCGACGACGTCCTCCGGGACGGGACCGTTCCCGAGCTGCTCGCGCTCGGCGGGGATCACGTCCTCGTCGACGAACTCCCGAACGTCCGCGGCCAGCTCTCGCGCCCGATCGCTGTCGTGGTACTCCATACCCTAGCTACACGAACATTGTAAGATAAGGTTTCGGTCGTAACTATTTTCGTTAATCGGGCCGCGGGTAGTACCATGCGTCGCGCAACCCCTCGCTCGAGCCGGTCGACGAATCGGAACGTCTCGACAGACCAGCGGGCCGATCGACTCGAGCCATGACCGACACCTACTACGAGCGGCTGGTCGACGAGGACGCGCTGGCGGCCTACCTCGAGGAGGGCCTGGGGTCGGCCGAGACCTACGAGATCGAGCGCCACCGGGAGGGCCACTCCAACGAGACGCTGCTTCTCACCTGGGGCGACCGGGAGCTGGTGATCAGGCGACCGCCGCCGGGCGAGACGGCCGACACCGCCCACGACGTGCTCCGGGAGTACCGGGTGACGAAGGCGCTGGTCGACACCGACGTTCCCGTCCCAGAGCCCGTGCTCGCCTGCGAGGATCACGACGTCATCGGCAGCGACTTCTACGTGATGGAGCGACTCGAGGGCGACGTCCTCCGCGAGGGCGAACCCGACCGCTTCGCCGACCCCGCCGCCCGCGAGCGGATCGGCGAGGAGCTGGTGGACACGCTGGCGGCGATCCACGCGGTCGACTACGAGGCCGTCGGGCTCGAGGAGTTCGGCTACCCGCCGGGGTACACCGAACGCCAGGTCGAGCGCTGGGGCCAGCAGCTGATGTGGGCGTTCGAGACCACGGTCGAAGAGCGGGAGGTGCCGGATCTCTACGAGGTCGGCTCGTGGCTCCAGGAGAACGTCCCCAAGGAGCACCCGGACACGCTGGTTCACGGCGACTACAAGCTGGATAACGTAATGTATGGCCCGAGTACCCTTCCGGATCTCGTCGGCGTCTTCGACTGGGAGATGGCCACGCTGGGCGACCCCCGCGCCGACCTGGGCTGGATGCTCTCCTACTGGAGGGACCCGAAAGATCCCGACCCCGCGGTGCCCGAGCTGACGGCGACGTTCATGGAACGGGAGGGGTACCCGAGCCGGCTCGAGCTGGTCGAGCGCTGGGAGGAGCGGACGGGGTACGAGTTCGCACACGAACGGTTCTACCGCACGCTCGCGGTGTACAAGCTCGCGGCGCTCGGGGAGATGTTCTTCCGGCGCTACCTCGAGGGCAACAGCGACGATCCGATGTACCCGAAGATGGAGGAGCGGGTGCCCGCGCTGGCCGCGCGCGCGGTCCGGATCATCGAGGGGGAGGAGCCGCTCTGATGCGGTACTTCGAGGATATCGAGGTCGGCGAGACCCGCGAGTTCGGCGAGTACGAGGTCAGCGAGGACGAGGTGGTCGAGTTCGCCGAACAGTACGATCCTCAGCCGTTCCACGTCGACAGGGAGGTCGCCGAGGAGTCGATGTTCGGCGAGTTGGTCGCCTCGGGCTGGCACACGGCGGCGATGTCGATGCGGATGCTCGTCGAGGGACCCGAGGACGAGGACGACTGGGCCTCGATGGGATCGCCCGGCGTGGACGAACTGCGCTGGCACCAGCCCGTCAAACCCGGCGACACGCTCTCGGTTCGAACCGAGGTGCTCGAGAAGCGGCCCTCCGACAGTCGCGACGACCGTGGCTACGTCAAGAGCCGCCTCGAGACCTACAACGGGGACGACGAACTCGTCATGAGCTGGGTCGGGAACACGATCTTCGAGCGGCGCGGCGGCGGCGAGTAACACGCCTCGCCGGGGGACGGCGGCGATCGAGCCGTCGGCCCGAACTGAGGTTACCGCCGTTTTTCACAGGGATATAACACCGTACGACCTACGCCTAGAAGGTGAAAATCTTAACATTGGTAACTGGGTTCGGTGGAGTTAAGGCCGTCCCGGTCGACCACACGGGCATGTCATACGACACCATCAACCGCGTCGCCGTCCTCGGCGCGGGGAACATGGGACACGGGATCGCCGAGGTGACCGCGATGGCCGGCTACGACGTCGTCCTCCGGGATATCGAACCCGAGTACGTCGAGGACGGCTACGAGTCGATTGCCTGGAGCCTCGAGAAACTCGAGGAGAAGGATCGCCTCGACGAGCCCGCCGACGCCATCCTCGAGCGTATCGAGACGACGACCGACCTCGAGGAAGCGGTCGCCGACGCGGACCTCGTGATCGAGGCCGCACCGGAGAACCTCGAGTTGAAACACGACATCTTCGCCGACCTCGAGCGCTACGCGGACGAGGACGCGCTGCTGGCGACGAACACCTCGAGTCTGCCGATCACGGACATCGCGGAGGCGGTCGACACGCCCGAGCGCGTGCTCGGCCTGCACTTCTTCAACCCGCCGGTGAAGATGGACCTCGTCGAGGTCATCTACGGGGCGGAGACGAGCGACGACGCGGCCGAGGCCGGCTACGACTGGGTCGAGTCGATCGACAAGACGCCGATCTACGTCCGCAAGGACGTGCGGGGCTTCGTCGTCAACACGATCGTCGGTCCGTTCATCGGCGAGGCGTGCTGGATGGTCTCCGAGGGCGACGCCGAGGTGCGCCAGGCCGACGCCGCGATGGCCCACGGACGGGGCTACCCGATGGGGCCGTTCGAGCTCGCCGATCTGACGGGGATCGACGTCGGCTACCACGTCCGGAAGGAGGCCGGCGACGACATTCCCTCGATCATGGCCGAGAAGGTCGAGGCCGAGGAGCTGGGGAAGAAGACCGGCAAGGGATTCTACGACTACGAGGACGGTGACGGACCGGACTACGAACCCGGCCAGGGGGAGGGGTTCGACACGCTCCAGGTCGAGGCCCGGATGATCAACCGCGCGGCCTACCTGGTCGGCGAGGACGTCGCGACCCCCGAAGCGGTCGATATCGGCGTCCGCCTCGGGCTGGGCTTCCCCGAGGGGATCTGCCGTCGCGCGGACAAGATCGGTCTCGATACCGTCCTCGAGAAGCTCGAAGCGAAGTCCGAAGAGACCGGCGACGACCGCTTCGAGCCCCATCCCTACCTGCGCGAACTCGTCGCGGAGGGGAAGACCGGCGAGGACGCCGGCTCCGGCTTCCACGACTACGGCAGCGGCGACGCGGGCGACCTCGATTCCTACCGCTACCTGAACGCCGAGGTCGAGGACGGCGTGCTCGAGGTGGAACTCGACCGCCCTGAGCGGATGAACGCCCTTTCCACCGACCTGCTCGAGGAGATCGACGACCTGTTCTCGACGGTCGACACCGACGACATTCGGTGCGCGACGATCGAGGGCACCGGCGACCGCGCCTTCAGCGCCGGGGCGGACATCACCGGCTTCGGCTCGCTCGAGCCGACCGACGCGATGAACGTGACGCCGGCCTTCGAGACGGTCAACGAGTTTCCGCGACCCGTGATCGCGAAGGTCGACGGCTACTGTCTGGGGGCGGGCCTCGAACTCGCGCTGGCTTGCGACCTGCGGATCGCGACGAAGCGCTCGTCGTTCGGCGCGCCCGAGATCGGTCTCGGCCTCATTCCCGGCGGCGGGGGGACCCAGCGACTCATGCGCGTCCTCGGCGAGACCCGCGCGAAGGAACTCGTCTTCCGGGGGAACCACATCGACGCCGAGCGAGCCGCCGACTGGGGCCTGGCGAACCGCGCGGTCGACCGCGACGAGTTCGACGAGACGGTCGAGGCGTTCGTCGACGACCTGCGGAACGGGCCGCCGCTGGGCCTCGAGGTCGCCAAGAAGGTGATGAACCGCGGCGAGGACGCTAGCCTCGAGGCGGCGCTGGCGATGGAGAGCCAGGGCTTCGGCCTGTTGATCGGCACCGACGACGTCCGGGAGGGGACCGCGGCGTTCGCCGAGGACCGCGAGCCGGAGTTCGAGGGGCGATAGATGGGCGACCCGGAGGATCGAATTCGGTTCGACGACCTCGAGGTCGGCCACGAGATCGTCACCCACTCGCGGACGCTCACCGAGGCCGACGTGCGCGAGTTCGCGGGCGTCAGCGGCGACTTCAATCCCCTCCACCTGAGCGAGAGCTACACCGCGGACCTGCCGTTCGGCGAGCCGATCGCCCACGGCGCTCTGCTGTTTGCCGTGACGACGGGACTGCTCTGGCAGCACCGCCACGAGCGACCCGAGACGGTGGCGTTCTACGGGGTCGACTCGCTGCGGTTTACCGAGCCCGTGACGATGGGGACGACGGTTCACGCCGAATCCGAACTCCTCGAGAAGGAACCCCGCGATCACCCCGTCGGCAACGGGCTCGCCCGCTACGAGACGCGGCTCGTGACCGACGACGGGTCGGTCGCGCTCTCCTGCGAGTTGCTGACGCTCGTAAAATAGTGGAGTTCAGCTGTCGTCGTCCGCGTCGTCCGTCGCGGCGTCCTCGCCGTCGACGTCGTCGAGTTCGTCCTCGGCGGCGTCGGCCTCGTCCTCGACCGACGACTGGACGTCGTCCATCTCGACGTCCGACTCGAGTTCGTCCTGGTCGATCGCGTCGTCGAGGACCGCGGAATCGGTAACCGCACCCATTCCGTCGTC
>NZ_JBLRWX010000131.1:7170-7439 GCF_047921035.1 Natronococcus sp. | reverse complement strand
CCTTCTTGTTCGCGTTCGTACAGTCCTCGATGTAACACAGCACGCCGTTGCCCTCGCGGCCGATCTCGCGGAACCGCTCCATGTCGATCGGGTCGCCGATGACGGGTGTGTGGTCCATGCGCTTGTCCAGCCCGTAGACGACCGCGCCCTCGGGCGTGTGCAAAACCGGGTTGATCGCGTCGATGATCGAGTGGGTGACGTTGACGAACTCGAGTTCGACCTGTCCGGAGTCGCCGATCGACATCGTCTCGCCGGCGTCCATCTTCACG
>NZ_JBLRWX010000131.1:0-7160 GCF_047921035.1 Natronococcus sp. | reverse complement strand
AGGTCGTTCTCGACGCCGAACTTCTGTTCGCCCTCGATCTGCTGTTTGACCAGCTCGATCGTAAACGGCGTGGCGACGACCGGCGCGTTGTACCGGTGGGCCAGCTTCGAGATGGCGCCGATGTGGTCCAGGTGGCCGTGGGTCGGGACGATCGCCTGCACGTCGCCCTCGAGGTCGCTCATGATCCGATCGTCGGGAATGGCGCCCATGTCGATCAGATCCAGACTGTGCATCCGCTCGGTTTCGACGTTGTCGTGGATCAGAACCTGCGAGAGGTTCAGCCCCATGTCGAAGATGACGACGTCGTCGCCGGCGCGAACGGCGGTCATCTGCCGTCCGACTTCCTCGTAACCGCCAATCGTTGCAATTTCGATTTCCATAGTTGCTAGCACTGAAAGCCGCGTGTGGACTCTCACTGAAACGGTCCGCGGACTCCCGGTTGTGCGGCCCCGGCGTCTTACAGCGCGTCGGCCATCCCGCTATGCGCTCGCGGCGGTATACCCCGCCAACCGGCCCACAGGAACGCTGTGGGCCGCGAACGCACTTGCCCGCGGGTACGTTACCCCTCCCTACACGCTCGGATGTTAAAAACGCAGTGGGTTGGGTCCCGACGAGCGCGCCGAGCCGCCGATCGGATCTCGAACCGCCCGACCGTTCGATTTCGGGAGAGAGTAGTTGACGCCCATCGAATAAGGTAGCGGCGACTGCGCAATCGGTTCCGAAACACCAACGTTTCTTAGCGCCCGCCGGGAAACTCCCCCCGATGACGAAGGATCTCGAGCGCGACCTGGGGCTGTTCGCCGTGATCGCGATCAGCATGGGCGCGATGATCGGCAGCGGCATCTTCATCCTACCCGGAATCGCGATGGCCGAGGCCGGCCCCGCCGTGATCCTCGCGTTCGTGATCGCGGCGATCCTGGTCGTCCCCGCCGCGCTCAGCATCGCCGAACTCGGGACCGCGATGCCCGAGGCCGGCGGCGACTACGTCTTTATCGAACGCGGGATGGGTCCCGCGGTGGGAACGATCGCCGGCCTCGGGACGTGGCTGATGTTGATGCTGAAGGGTGCACTCGCGCTCGTCGGCGGGATGTTCTACCTCGAGGCCGTGATGGCCCTGCCGAGCATCGAGGCGGTGGCGATCACGTTCGCGCTCGTGCTCATCGCCGTCAACCTGGTCGGCGTCAAACAGACTGGCGGACTCCAGTTGATCATGGTCGTCGTCATGCTGGTGATCCTGTCGGTGTTCGTCGCGGGGTCGATCATCCGCGTCGACGGCGCGAACTACGACCCCTTCTTTACGGAGGGAATGAGCGGCGTGTTCACCGCGACCGCGACCGTGCTCGTCTCCTACGCCGGCGTCACCAAGGTCGCCGCCGTCGCCGAGGAGATCGAGAACCCCGGGCGGAACCTCCCGCTCGGGCTGCTCGCCTCGCTGGTCGCCACGTCGATCCTGTACGCCCTGCTGGTGTTCGTCCTCGTCGGCGTCATCGAGGGCGAGGTCCTGGCCGGCGAGGAGGCGCCGATGGCCGAGGCCGTCGACCTGCTGTTCGGCGAACTGTTCCTGATCGCGATCGTCCTCGCCGCGCTGCTCGCGCTGGTCAGTACCGCCAACGCCGGGATCCTGACGGCCTCGCGGTACCCGCTGGCGCTGAGCCGCGACGAACTCTTCCTCGAGATCTTCGAGTACATCCACCCGCGGTTCGCGACGCCGGTCGTCGCGATCCTCACGACGGGCGGACTGATGATCGTCGCGATCCTCACGCTCGACGTCGAACAGATCGCCAAGTCCGCCGGCGCCTTCCAGATACTCGTTTACATCCTGGTCTGCGGTGCACTCATCGCCTTCCGCGAACGCGACCTCGAGTGGTACGACCCGGAGTTCTACACGCCGGGATATCCGTGGGTTCAGCTGTTCGGCATCGCCTCCGGCGTGTTCATCATCTCCCGAATGGAGCTGCTCCCGATCGTCGGCTCGATCGGAATCGTGATCGGCGGATTCGTCTGGTACAAGCTCTACGCCGAGGAGCGCGTCCAGCGCGAGGGTGTCGCGAAGGGACTGGCCCGCCGGGAGGCCGGCCGGCAGTTCGTCCGCGACACCGAAGCACAGCTCGAGCGGGAGGATCGCTACGAGGTGTTGATCCCGATCCGCCGGGACGTGACCCGCGAGCAGGAGGACGCCCTGATCCAGATGGCCGCGCCGATCGTTCGCCGCCGTGGCGGGCGGATCCGGGTCGTCCGGTTCGACGAAGTTCCCGATCAGGTCCCCCTCGACACCGCGGCCGACGAACTCTCGAGCGCGGACGTCGAGTTCGAGACCCGGACCGACGACCTCGTGCGCTACCTCGAGGTCCCCGTCGAGGTCGGCGAGATCGTCAGCCACGACACCCGCCACGCGGTCGTCAACTTCGCCGACCGCACCGGCGCGGACCTGATCCTGGCCCGCGAGCGGGCGACGACCCGACTGGACACCCTGTTCGGCCGGGACGCCGACTGGATCATGGAACACGCCCCCTGCGACGTCGTCTTCGTCCAGCACGAACGGCGCGGCGGGATCGACGAGATCGCGGTCGTTACCGACCGCAGTCCGTTCAACGACCCGCTGAAGGTCGAACTCGCGGACGCGATGGCCGACACGCTCGGCGCCTCGGTGCGGTTCCTCTTTGCGGTCGACGAGGACGCCCCCGACGAACTACTCGAGACGATCGACGAGTACCACGCCGAACTGGACGCGCTCTGTACCGTCCCCGTCGAATCGACGATCGTTCGCACCGACGACGAGATCGAGGGCCTCTCGCGGGAGCTCGAGTCGGCGGATCTGGTAATGTTGAGCACGGTTACGCACCGTCGGCTCCCGGACCTGTTCGTCGAACAGCGCTCGGACCGACTCGCCGCGGCGATCGAACAGCCAGTCCTGCTGGTCCACTCCAAGGAGACGCGCCGGGGGTCGTTCCTGCGCCCGATCCTCGAGCGAGTGCTGTTCGATTGATCGGTCGGAGACTCGACCGGGATCTCGTCCTGCTCGCCGGACGGACCGGTCGCGGCGCTCGTTCAAGGCGTAACGTAATCGCCACATAGTTCACCGCGACCGACCGTTGTCCGACCGATGGACGCGTCGACGATCGGACTGCTGGTCGCCTTCGGTATCGGTTCGTTGATCGGACTCGAGCGACAGCAGAGCGAATCCGCCGGAAGCTTCGCCGGCGTCCGGACGTTTCCGCTCGTCGCGCTTCTGGGTGCGCTGGTGTCGTTGTTCTTTCCGTCGCTCCTACCGATTCTGTTCGGGATGTTCCTCGCGCTCGTCGTCGTCGCGTACGTCAGCAAGATCGTCCTGGAGGGAGACGCCGGGATGACGACGGCTATCGCGATGGTGCTGACGTTCGTCTACGGCGCGATGGCCGTCCACTCCGAGGAGGGGCTCACACTGGCGGTTGTCTTCGGGACCGTCACCGCCGCGCTCCTCGCGGTCAAAGAGCCGATGCACGAGCTGACCGGCCGCATCGGCCCGACCGAACTTCGGGCGACCCTGAAATTTCTCATCGTCGCGCTCGTCGTGCTCCCGTTGCTTCCCGACGGGGAACTCGAGGCGCTGTTCGGCCTGAACCCGCGGTTCGTCTGGCTGATGGTCGTCTTCGTCTCCGGGCTCGGATTCCTCGGGTACGCCCTCACGAAGGTTCTGGGACCCCAGGCGGGGATCGGACTGACGGGGCTCCTCGGTGGATTCGTCTCCTCGACGGCGACCGCGATGGCGATGGCCGAACAGTCGCGCCGAAACCCGGAACTCGCGACCATCTCCGCGTTCGCGACTGCGGTCGCGTCCATCGTGATGTTTCCCCGAGTGCTACTCCTGGTCGCGGTCGTCGCACCGGAACTGGTGGCGTCGCTCGCGGTTCCGCTGGCCGCGATGACGGCGGTCGGCGGACTGTTGTCGCTCGCTCTCTTCGCCCGGATCCGAGCCGGCCGAAAGCCGCTTTTCGTGCCGGACAACCCGTTCCGGCTTCGCCCTGCGTTGCTCTTCGGGACGCTCTTTGCGGGCGTTCTCCTCGGGGTCGACCTCGTCAGCGCCGTGTTCGGGGCCGGCGGCGTGTACTGGGCTGCGGCGCTGGCTGGAACGGTCGACGCGAACGCGATCACGTTATCGCTGAGCAAACTCGCCCTCGACGGCGACCTCGCCGCGACGGTCGCCGTGACCGGGATCGTCCTCGCCGTCGTGGTGAACACGCTCGTCAAGATCGCGATCGTCTGGCTGTTCGGAACGGCCGCCGCCGGACGGCTCGTCGCCGGGATCCTCGGGACGACCGCAGCGGCGGGACTGGGGGTCGTGTGGCTCCTATAGCGTCGACGTACGGGTTCTCGACCGCGCCCCCGTCACCCGATCGTGGTTCCTGGCTCTTCGCTCTCGAGGAACCCCTCCAACCCCTCGAGGCCGAAGATCGAGGCGTCGGCCTCGAGTTCGAGTAGCGCCCGGACCTTCGCGGCCATCCCGCCGGTGACGTCCGTCGCCTCGCTCTCGCCGAGCACGTCCGCGACGGTTCCGTAGGACTCGATCCGGTCGATGACCGCGTCGTCGTCGTCGAGCACGCCCGGAACGGTCGAGCAGAGGCCGATCCGATCGGCCTCGAGCGCCCGTGCGAGTTCGGCCACGAGTTCGTCGCCGCTGACGATCGTCACGCCCTCGCCAGCGTGGGCGATCACGTCGCCGTGGAGAACGGGGACGAACCCCTCCTCGAGCAGCGTCCGAACCTGCCCCGTCGGCAGGTGGAGGTCGCCGTCGGGGTCGCGGTGGCCCGCCGAGAACGGGTGGACGGGAACCGCGGGGACGTCGCGCTCGAGCAGCCGCGAGCGGACGAACGCGTTCAGCGTCGTCATCGCCCCGTGGACGTCCTGCACCGCGCCCGGATCGTGGGTTCCAGCGGTCGTGCTGACCCCGTGCTCGCTGGCGTTGTGGTGGCCGAAGCTCCCGCCGCCGTGGACGACGACGAGCCCCTCGGCGAGCGATTCCGAGGGGGACTCGAGGGCGGCGGCGACGGCGTCGGCCGCCCGATCGAGGGCCTCGCCGTCCAGCGTCTCCGCGCGGTCCTTGTCGGTGACGACGCTGCCGCCGAGTTTCAGGACGATCATTCGAGTCGCTCCACCCCCGTCTCCGCGAGTTCGGCCCGGAAGGTCTCCTCGCAGCCGGGCGTGTACGAGAGGGCGGTCTCGGTTTCGTCGGTGGGATCGAGCGCGACGATACAGCCCCCGCCGCCGGCCCCGGTCAGCTTCGCGCCGTAAGCGCCGGCGTCTCTGGCCCCCCAGACCATCGAGTCCAGCGAGCGCGAGGACACTCCCAGCGCCGACAGCAGGCCGTGGTTGAAGTTCATCAGTCGGCCGAGTTCCTCGAGATCGCCCGCCTCGAGGGCGTCCTCGCCGTTGCGGACGACGTCGCCGATCGCCGCGACGGTGTCCTCGGCGAAGGGGTACTCCTCGCGGAGTTTTCGAACCCCCGCGACGAGTTCGCCTGTGTCGCCGGCCCCACCGTCGAATCCAATCACCAGCGGGAGGTCGGGCGCCTCGATCGAACCGCAGTCGTCGCCCTCGACGCGGACCGCACCGCCCGTCGCCGAGCAGAAGGTGTCCGCCCGGGAGGCCTGGCCGTCCTGGACCTCGTACTCCGTCCGAAAGGCGCGTTCGGCGATCTCCTCGGGCTCGAGGGTAACGCCGAGTTCGCGCGTCGCGGCGTCGATGGCGGCCACGACCACTGCGGCGGAGGAGCCCAGTCCCGCTCCCAGCGGGATATCGCTCTCGATGGTGACGTCGAAGCCGACGTCCTCCTCGCCGGTGACCTCGCGAACCTGTTCGATCGCGCCGTCGACGTAGCCCATCGCCGCCGTCACCAGCGACTCGGGGACGTCGACGTCGGGTTGTTGGTCCGCACTCCCGCCGTACTCGACCGTGAAGCCGTCCAGACTGAGGTCCTCGGCGTGAACGCGGAGCTTCCCGTCGTCCCGTCGCCGGACGCCGACGCGAGCCCGCCGTTCGATCGCACACGGCACCGCGGGCTCGCCGTAGACGACCGCGTGCTCCCCGAAGAGATAGACCTTGCCGGGGGCGCTCGAGCGTGTCATACCCGGCCGTTCGAACGACGGCGGTTAATAGTTGACTGTGTCGGTGCGGACGCTTGCAGCGAACGTGTGCGCACTCGTACCGGATTACAGAACGAGAAACGAAACCAACCGGTAGACGATACCGACCGCGAACATCGCGATCAGACCGATCGCGGACAGCACGACCGGCAGCGGCATCTTCTTCTCTTCGAACGCGAAGACGTGCTCGAGCATACCCTTCGGTTCACACGGATGGGCCCTAATACTATCGCTCCGGAACGGCGATCGGCGAGAAAAGCGAACCCCTCAGCTAGACCATGCTCTCGAAGTCCTCGAGCGCGTAGGACGGCTCGGCGCCGCGGCGGTCGAGAACCTCGTTGGCGAGCAGCCAGTAGACTACGGAGAGGGCCTTGCGACCCTTGTTGTTCGTGGGGATGACCAGGTCGACGTTGCTGACCTGGTTGTTCGAGTCACACATCGCGATGACCGGGATACCCACCGTGATGGCCTCCTTGACGGCCTGGGCGTCGCCGATCGGGTCCGTGACGACGACCACGTCGGGTTCGATGTAGCCGTCGTACTTGGGGTTGGTCAGCGTGCCGGGGATGAACCGACCCGTGCGCGCTCGAGCGCCGACCGCTTCGGCGAACTTCTCCGCGGGGAACCGACCGTACTGGCGGCTCGAGGTGACCAGGATCTGCTCCGGGTCGTAGTTCGAGAGGAAGTCCGCGGCCGTGCGGATACGGCCGTCGGTCTTCGAGACGTCGAGCACGTAGAGGCCGTCGGTTCGGACGCGGTGGATGAACCGCTCCATGTCCTTGGTCTTCTGCTGGGTCCCGATGTGGACGCCGGCGCCGAGGTAGTCCTCGACGGGGATCAGCAGGTCGGCCTCCTCGTCGCTCATGACGTCGTCGTCGAGGGAGGGTCCCGCGTCTTCTGCTTCGGCCTCGGCCGCGTCGGCCTCGGCGGACTGTTCTGCTGCTGGCTCGACGTCCTCGTCGGGATCGGCGGCGGGGCCGGGTCCTTCGGCCGGCTCCTCGTCGATCTCCTCGTCGGCGGCGTCGAGCCCTTCCTGGGTCG
>NZ_JBLRWX010000130.1:0-7503 GCF_047921035.1 Natronococcus sp. | reverse complement strand
GCTCGGCCTCGCCGCTGCTCGCGGGCGCCGACGGCGCCACGGCGCGGGGGTACGAGATCCACGCCGGCCGCACGCGGGCGCTCGAGGCGGTCGAGCGACCGCTCGGCGAGATCGGGGCGGCTCGCGGCACCGTCCTGGGAACCTACCTGCACGGACTGTTCGACGCGGCGCCGGTTCGCGAGGCGTTTCTCGAGGCGGTTGCGGATTCGTCGGGGATCGACCGTCCCGGTGGTTCCGAATCGTCCGAGGTCGGATCGGACGGTCGACGACCCGCGGATCGGGCCGCGTCGCTGGTCGCCGAAAACGTCGCACTCGAGGAGTTGGGCGCGCCGTTCGACGCGTCGCCCTAGGTGCGGTAGGTGCCGAGCAGTTCCTCGAGGACGAGACACTCCTGGTCGGTCGGCTCGTAGTGGTCGTCGATGAACCCCTCAGCGGCCTCGTAGTCGCCCCGCAGCCCGTGTTTGCGGACGGTGATGACCGCCTCGAGGAAGCGGGTGCCGCCGTCGGCGCCGACCGCGCTCTCCTCGGGGATGTCGAGTTCGGCCTTGATCTCGTCGAAGTTGAACGTCTCGACGTCGTGGTCAGGATCGACGAGCGTGAGGACGTACTCCGCGGAGAAGCGGTAGAACTCGGATTTGCTCTCGAACATACCGTCGTCGACGAGGCCATCGATCTTGTCGACGACCGCGTCGGGATATCTGACGGTATCTTTCGCCATACCGAAACCCTTCATACCGGTGACTCATTACTGTTTCGGGCGTCGGAACGCCCAGTCGGCTGCTTGGAGTTCACAACAGGTTTATTATTTATCATCCGCAATAGGCGGACGCGATGGCAGACGAATCCGAACTCCGCGACCAGATGATCGACGCGTTCGAAGGCGCAGACTACCCCATCTCGAGCCCGATGGACCTCGTTCCGGCCCTGCCGAACGGCCCCGGAACGAAGTTCGAGTCGGGCGACTTCTCGATGACCGCGATGGAGCTCAACACCAAAACCTCGGGCGGGGATTTCCCCTACGAGGACCCCGAGACGTTCGTCGACGACGTCATCGAGGACCTCAAAGAACAGGGCGAACTGTAGAACGGCGTCCCCTCCGGCGACTCGACTCCTCACGACTACGCCGTCGACCGCGATCGCTCGAGGCGACTGCTCTCGGCTATGAGCGCTACGAATGGCAAGCACTTACGTCGGTTCACGGTGACCCTTCTCGAGTACGCGAACTAGCGCGGAGAACCGAGACGCCATGCAAGACGCAACCAACGACGCCACGGTCGCCCTGATCACGGAATCCCCCGACAGCGAACTGTCGGCGACGATCGAAACGACGTCCTCGTTCGACGTCAGAACGATTCCGCCCGATAGCGCGGCCGAGTCGTTCCGGGAGGCTGCCAACGGGGGCGAGGTCCCCTCCGGGATCGTCCTCGAGACCGACGACCCGGCGACGATCCGATCGGTCCTCGATCGGGTGCAGTCGGTGACCCCGGTGACGCCGGTCGTCGTTGCACCGTCCGAGGGGAGCGAACGCACCGCAGCAGCGGCGCTGCGAGCGGGCGCGACCGAGTACGTCGCGGCCGACGAGCCCGAGGCGAGGGTCGACCGGATCCTCGACGCGATCGCCGACCTCCCGGCTGCCGAGACGACGGAGTACCACCACATCCTCGCGAACGAACTCCCCGACGAGGCGTTCGTCATCGGCGAGGACGGCACCTACCTCGAGTCGAAGGTCCGTCCCGACGCGGCGACGCTGTACACGACCTCGGCCGAGGGGTTAGTCGGGGAGACCCTCGAGTCGGTGTTCCCCGATGAGGTCGCCGAACGGCTGCAGTCGTGTCTCGAGCGGACGATCGACACCGGCACGATACAGACCGTCGAGTACGGGGCCGACACGACCGAGGGACGGCGCCGGTACGAGGCGCGGGTCGTTCCCATCGAGCGGCGGATCGGCGGCCAGCGCGCGGTCGTCTGGCTGGCCAGGGATATCACCGAGCGAGCACAACGCGAACGACGATTACAGTCCCGGCGTGACCGCCTCGAGACGGTCAACCGGATCAACCAGGTCGTCCGGCAGGTGATCGAGACCCTCGTCGAGGCGCCGACCCAGGCGACCATCGAGCGCAAGGTCTGCGAACAGCTCGTCGAGTCGGAGCTGTACTGCGGCGCCTGGATCGCCGAGCGAACGGGCGAGGGGGAACTCTCCTATCGAACCGGTGCCGGCACGGTCCGAACCTACCTCGAGGCCGTCGAGAGCTGCGATCCGGAGGACCAGCGACCGGCACAGAAGGCCGTCACGAGCGGGGAGATCCAGGTGATAGACGACGTCCTCGCCGCGGAGTCGGTTCCCGAGGAGATCCGCGAGGCGGCCCGCGCCGACGGGATCGACGCCGCGGTCGTCGTTCCGATCAGCCACGGCGGGACGACCTACGGCGTTCTCGCGGTCGTCGCGAACCGAAACGACACCTTCAGCGAGAGCGAGCGCAGCGGGTTCGAGCTGCTCGGCGAGACGACCGGTTTCACCATCAGCGCGGTCAAGAACCGACAGCTGCTGTTCTCCGACACCGTCCTCGAACTCGAGTTCCGGATCGACGACGGGGATGCCCTCGCGTTCGACCTCACGACGGAGTACGACTGTACGATCTCGCTGGAGTGGGCCGGTTCGGCCGCCGACGGCCGAATCTTCCAGTACGTGACCGTCGACGGACTCGACGGGGAGACCGTCCTCGAGGAGGCCCAGAGCCACGACAGCATCGAGGAGTGTCGGCTCATCTACGACGGAACCGACAGCTGTACGATCGAGTTCCGCATGAAGGAGTCGGGCGTGCGAACCCTCGCCCACCACGGTGCGACGATCCGGGACATCGTCATCGAGGACGGCTCGGCCACCGTGTTGGTCGAGGTGCCACACGACGCCGACGTCCGCGAGATCGCCGAGGCGCTGAAGTTCGTCTACGAGAGCACCGAACTCGAGGCGCGCCGGGAGGTCGATCACCCGGTCAGGACGGCCGCAGAGCGCCGTAACGACGTGCTCGATCAGCTCACGGACCGACAGCTCGCGACGCTTCGGCTGGCCTACTACAGCGGCTTCTTCGACTGGCCCCGGGAGAGCACGGGCGAGGAGATCGCCGAAGCGATGGACGTCTCGCCGCCGACGATGCACCAGCACCTCCGGAAGGGGCTGAAGACGGTGCTGGGCGAACTCTTCGAGGAGACCGGCGGTACGGTATAGAAACCGGCGGCGAGGGAAACGGTAGGTGGTGGTGTTTCGAACGGTCCCCGTCGTGCCGGTGCCTTCGACCGACGAAGGCGGGTTCGAGTAGGGACTCGAGCCAAATAACAGTGCGCAAATCGACCGACGGGACGAGGGTTGCGCGGCCGATCCGCGACGATCAGTTGCCGTCGTCGATCGGTGCCGAGTCCCGGGTGGCGCGCGCGACGCGCTCTTCGAGCAGGCCTCGCTCGAGCAGCGCCGCCACCCGATCGACGTCGGTGTGGACCGGCCGATCGTTCTCGAGCGACGGGACGACCTCCCGGACCAGGTCGTAGACGGCGCTCGTCCCGACGCCGAGCGACAGCGGCTCGTCGGTCTCGAAGGCGTCGTCGACGTAGTCGGCGGCCTGAGCGCCACAGACGAGTTCGGCCGCGACGACCTGCGTAGCGTTCTCGACGGCCGTTCGAACGTGCAGCGCCGACTGACAGCTCATGCTGACGTGATCCTCCTGGCCGCCGCTGACGGGCGTGTTGTCCGTCGAGGCGGCGCCGAACGACCGGAGTTCGTTGACGAGCGCCGCCGCGGTGTACTGGGCGATCATGTAGCCCGACTCAACGCCGCTGTCGGCGGCGAGAAACGGCGGCAGGTGGGGCTCCTGCAGGTTCGGGTTCAACAGGCGGTCGATCCGTCGCTCGCTGATCGCCGCCAGATCGGTCAGCGCGAGGCGGGCGTACTCGAGACGAAGCGCCAGCGGTGCGCCGTGGAAGTTGCCGCCCGAGAGTACCGCCGCGCGGTCGGTGCCCGAGGCCCGGTCGTCGACCCTGTCGCCCGCGAACACCAGCGGGTTGTCGGTCGCGCTGTTGAGTTCGATGGAGACGGCGTCCCGAAGGTGACTCAGGGCGTCCCGGACGGCGCCGTGGACCTGCGGGAGACACCGCAGCGAGTAGGCGTCCTGCACCCGGTCGCAGTTGCGGTGGGCCTCGACGATCTCGCTGCCGGCGGTGAGTTGCCGGATCTCGCGGGCGCTCTCGAGCTGGCCCGCGTGTGGACGGACCTCGTGGATCGCCCGGTCGGCCGTCGCCGTCGTCCCGAGGGAGGTTTCGATCGTCAGCGCGCCCGCCGCGTCGGCGCCGCGGACGAGTCGCTCGCCGTCGACGACCGCGAGGGCGGCGAGTCCGGCCGTCAGCTGGGTACCGTTGATGAGCGCGAGTCCCTCCTTGGGCTTCAGGGAGAGGGGCTCGAGGCCGATCGCGGCGAGCGCCTCGTCGCCGGGAAGCCGCGTTCCGTCCTCTTCGTCCGTCCCCTCGACGACCGCGTCGCCCTCGCCGATCAGGACCAGCGACATGTGGGCCAGCGGCGCGAGGTCGCCGCTGGCACCGAGACTGCCGCGGGATCTGACGACCGGGTGGACCCCCTCGTTGCACATCGCGACGAGGTGGTCGACGACGGTCTCGCGGATCCCCGAGTATCCCGTTACGAGGGCGTTGATTCGGGCGACCATCATCGCGCGGACCGCCTCGCGCTCGAGTTCGCGACCCGCCCCCGCGGCGTGGCTGCGCAGCAGGTTCGTCTGGAGCTGTTCGATCTCCTCGGGCGGGATGCGCTCGTCTACCAGTTCGCCGAAGCCCGTGTTGAGCCCGTAGACGGCCTCGCCGCTCTCGATCACGTCCTCGACGCGGGCGCGGGACTCCCTGACTCGCTCGCGGGCGGTCTCGGCGACCTCGACTCGAGCGTCGTCGCGCGCGACCGTTGCGACGTCCTCGGGGGTCAGCGACTCGCCGTCGAGCACGACGCTCATTGGCGACCACCCCCAGTCGCGGCCGTCGATCGCGGGCGACCCGCACACGAGTGCCCAACGGATATCCGTGCGAGGACCCGAGTGCTGGTCGCATGCCAGACGCAGCAATCGTCGTTCTTGCCGGTACCGAATCGCCCTCCGACCTCGGCCGCGTCGTCAACGGGCTCCAGACCGCACAGGAGTTCGACGAAGCCGGCGACGGCGTCGAGATCGTCTTCGACGGGGCGGGTACCCAGTGGATCCCCGAGCTCGCGGACGAGGACCACGACTACCACTCGCTGTACACCGAGCTGACCGACCTCATGTCGGCGTGTCACTACTGTGCGAACGCCTACGGCGTCGCCGACGAGATCGAGGACAGTCCCGCCGAACTGCTCGACGAGCACGAGGGCCACCCGAGCATCCGCTCGCTCGTCGACGACGGCTACGAGATTATCACCTACTGAGGAGCACCGTTGCGAGTTCGGTCGGCTCGGCGGCTCGCTTCGAGCCGTCGCCGACGGTCCGCCCGCGGTCGTCGCGGTCGTCATTCTGCCACCACCTCCCCGCCCTTGAGCACCGCATCGACCGCCGAGGTGTCGAACCGGTAGGCGAGGTGGACGTACGACGGCGCCTCGAGCACGACGGCGTCGGCCGGCGCGCCCTCCCGTAGCGTTCCGGTTCCGTCCTCGAGCTCGAGCGAAAGCGCCGCGTTTCGCGTCGACGCCAGCAGCGCCTCCGCGGGCGTCATCCCCATCTCGACGGCGCCGAGGGTCTGGACGAACTCCATGCTCCGCGAGTGGCAGTTGGGGTTGAAGTCCGTTGCGAGGGCAACCGGCGCGCCGGCCTCGAGGAAGGCTCGCGCGTCGGCGTAGGCTTCGCCGAGGCCGAAGGCGGTGCCCGGCAGCAGGACGGGGACGACGCCGGCCTCGCACAGCGCCTCGACGTCGTCTCCGTTCGCGTGGAGCAGGTGGTCCGCGCTGGCGGCGCCGAGATCGGCCGCGAGCCCCGCCCCGCCGAGGCGGGTGAACTCCTCGGCGTGGACCTTCGGCGTGAGGCCGTACTCGATACCGGCCTCGAGCACCCGTCGCGACTGCTCGACGTCGAAGACGCCCTCCTCGCAGAAGACGTCGCAGAACTCGGCGACGCCCTGCTCGGCAACCGCGGGGAGCTGCTCCTCGACCACCTCGTCGACGTACCCGTCGGTCTCCCGCCCGTCGGGGACCGCGTGGGCGCCCATAAACGTCGCGACGAGGTCGACCGGCTGGGTGGCGTTCGCGCGGTCGATCGCCTCGAGCTGCCGCAGTTCGGTCTCGGCGTCGAGTCCGTACCCCGACTTGACCTCGACCGTGGTCGTCCCGTGGGCGAGCATCGTCTCGAGGTGACCGGTGAGGTTCGCGACTAACTGATCGTCGCTCGCCTCGCGGACCGCCCGGACGGTCCGGAGGATGCCGCCGCCCTCGGCGAGGATCTCCTGGTACTCCTTCCCTCGCAGTTTGGCCTCGAACTCGTCGGAGCGATCCCCCGCGAAGACGGCGTGGGTGTGGGGATCGACGAAGCCGGGGACGACAGCCCGCCCGTCGGCGTCGATCGCGGTGTCGGCGTTCTCCGGCGGGTACTCGCGGGTGACGTCCTCGCTCGAGCCGACGGCGACGACCTCGCCGTCGACCGCGGCGATGGCGGCGTCCTCGCGGACCTCGAGGGGGGTTTCGCCGGAACCGTCCCTCGAGGGGCCGACGACGAGTTCGCCGATATGGTAGACGACACAGGAGTCGCCGTTCGCGCTGTCCGTCACGGCGTCGGCGTCCTCGACTGGCCCGCTCATCGTCGTCCCTCCAGATAGCCCGCCAGGAAGTGTGCGATCGCCCGGGCCGCCGCGTCGGCCGTCAGTCCGTCCCGATCGAGCGGCGGGGCGCACTCGACGACCTCGAAGCCGGCGATCCGGTCGTCGGCCGCGAGCAGGCGCAGCAGCCGGAACAGCTCGCGCGTGCGCAGCCCGCCCGGCGTCGGCGCGCTCGCGCCGGGTGCGGCGCTCGCATCCAGTACGTCGCAGTCGACGCTGACGTAGAGAGTGTCGACGTCGCCGACGGCCTCGAGGGCCCGATCCGCCGCGGCGACGACGTCGTCGCCCACCTCCTCGCTCGTGACGACCTCGCCGCCGCGCTCGCGGAGATAGTCGTGGTACGCGGTGGAGGTCTCGAAGTGGCGGGCGCCGACGCAGGCGTAGCCGTCGAGGCCGTCCTCGAGGAGCTGTCGGTACGGCGTTCCGCTCGTCGGCTCGTCGTCGACCGCGCGAACGTCGAGGTGGGCGTCGAGGTTGATCGCGCCGACCGAACCCTCCTCGAGCAGCGGGGCGACGTTCGGGTACGTGAGCGAGTTGTCGCCGCCGAGGAAAACCGGGAGCGCGTCGCGCTCGTGGACGAGCCGAGTCGTCTCGACGAGTTCGGTCTGAACTGCCGAAACCGGCTCGGCGTCCTCGGACTCGAGCGTCTCGACCAGCGAGCGGACGTCGCCGAGG
>NZ_JBLRWX010000129.1:0-7625 GCF_047921035.1 Natronococcus sp. | reverse complement strand
CTCGGAATCGGTAACCGCGCCCATCCCGTCGTCCTCGACCGCGTCCTCGATCGTCGTCGCGTCGATGGCCGAATCGACGTCGCCCGACTCCGTCGCCGACTGCAGCGCCCGGCGGACGGCGACGTATCCTGCCAGGGCAACCCCTCCGGAAGCGACGGCTCCTGGGATGCCGAAGCGTTTGTACCCGAACGTGACGGCCTTCTTCCCGACGGTGAGTGCGCCAATCATAGCGCTTGTCGTAGCGTCGGCGACGGGAAGAGGTCGGGGCTTTCGTGTGGAGGGGAGTTCGGGACCCCAGCTCGAGCCGGTCGCGCGGCTACGAACCCCTTCCCCTTCGCGGGAACGACCCGTCAGCGAGTCGGACGGAAGTATAAAGATAGTTGAATTTCAAGTAGTATTAGAACATGACGGACCGACCGAACACTCGACGACGGTTCCTCGCGCTGTCCGGAGCGACGATGGTTACCGGCCTGGCCGGCTGTTCCGACTCCGATACGTCCGGGAACGGCGACGATGGGACGGACGAGACGACAAACGGTGACGACGACCCGCCGGAGGACGACCCCGAAGACGAGGGCGACGACGAACCCGAATCGGATGACGAGGAGGAGGAAGACGAGGTCGAGTCTCCCGAACTCGCGCTCGAGACCGAGTACGACAGCCGCGAGGAGTTCGGCCAGCCCGGGGAGGCGTTCGACGACTTCGAGGACGACGAGTGGGAGGTCGTTCGGGGATCCGCGGAGCCCGACGACGAGGTCGCGTTCGAGGGCTCGCAGAGTCTCCGACTCGCCGCCGAGGACGGCGAGGACGTCATCGTCGAGCGGGAGATCGAACCGACGGATCTGACCGACCGGGATCTCTCGCTGGCCGTACGAACGACCACGCCCGAGAACGTGGCGATCGATATCCGCCTCGCGGACGCCTCCGGCGGCTCGACCCACCACCAGCTCCGGTCGGTCTCCTACGGCTCGTCCGACGTCGGCTGGTTCCGCACGAACCCCGGCGCCTTCGAGGAGGGCTCGAGCGGGCTCGAGCGCGACGTCGTCGAGGAGATCCAGCTCATCGTCTACAACACCGGCGACGCGGAGGTGTGGGTCGACGACCTCCGCGTACACGACAAACCCGAGAACGGGTACGTGGTGCTGTGCTGGGACGACGGAACGCCCGACTTCTACGACACCGCGAGTCCGCTCCACGACGAGTACGGCGTCAACGCGGTCCAGTCGGCGGTTCGGCAGTGGACCCAGGGCTCCCGGGACGACGTCATGACCCTCGAGCAGCTACAGGAACGCCAGGACGCCGGCGACCAGATCATCGCCCACGGCAGCCACGTCTTCCTCGAGGACCTCGAGGCGGACCAGCTCAGGGAGTCCCTCGAGGGCGACAAGCAGTGGGCCGTCGACAACGAGCTCCAGGGGGGTCACTATATCACGTACCCGCACAACAGCTTCGATCAGACAGTCCTCGACGTCGCGACGGACTACTACTACGCCGGCGGGTTCAATCAGGCCGGCGACGTCAACCTCACCGGCGTCTACGGCTTCGACCCGCTCGTCCTGCCACGGACGATCGCTCACGACCTCGACATCGCAAAACGGTGTGTCGATCTCGCCGCCGAACACCGCCAGTGTACGATCCTGAACTTCCACGCCTTCGATCAGGAGAGCACGGTGGACGAGGACGACTACGAGGAGCTGCTCGGATACATCGATAGCGAGGACGGGGTCGAGGTTATCGACTTCGACGACCTCTGGAAGCTGCGTCGCGACGGCCACTAGGTTCGCCCGGCCCGGCTACGCTCCGCCGGAGTCCGCGGTCGCCGCGTTGCTCGCCTCGATGAGCTGGATCAGCACGGAGGCGAACAGCGACCCCGAACTCCAGATCGCCGTCTCGCTGCCGTCGTCGTCGACGACGCTCAACAGGATGCTATCGTTGTCGGCAATGGCGATCCGGCCCGATCGCTGGTCGTCCTCGCGGTGTGCCGGCGGGACGGTCGCCGCGACTCCCTCGAGCGCGCCGAGCCGCTCCCGGACCGCGTCGTTTCTGCTGAGAACGACGACCCCGACTCCCGCCGCCGCCCGTTCCTCGAGGGTTCGTTCGATCTCGGGGGTGACGAGTTCCGATAGGCGAGCGCCGAAGACGATCCGATCATCGGCCCCCGAGAGGAGATCGACGACACGGTCGTCGACTCGGCCGCGGCTCCGGACCGTCCAGATGTCCTCCTGGGTCTCCTCGGTCGTCGACTCCCGTTTGACCGAGTCGACGAACTCGAAGGCTCGCTCCCGTTCCCGCTCGAAGCGGTTGCGAAGCGTCTCTTCTGCCTCGTCGATGCTGACCGGGCGGTACCGAATCGGGCTCGACTGCTGGACCTCGAGCAGCCCCCGGTCCTCGAGGCTCTCGGCGACGCTGTACACCTGCGATCTCGGGACGTCGGTGACGCTGGCGACGTCGCGGGCGGTTCCCGACCCCAGCCGGTGGAGCGCGATGAAGACCTTGGCCTCGTAGCTCGTGAGGCCGAGTCGCTCGAACGCGTCGATGGCCTCGCTCTCGTCGTCGGTCACGGTTCGTCCTCCCCTGCGTTCTCCGAGACCGTGTCCGTTTCCATTTCCGTGCCGCCGTCGCTCGCGGCGGGCGTCGTCGATCCCGCCCTCGAGCGATCGAACGAGACGTCCGGGCCGAAGTACCGCGTCCACAGTACGAGCAGCGTCGGCAGCACGATCACGCTCGCGAGGAACGAGTAGATGATCGTCATCCCGGTGATGAGCCCGAACTGCCGCAGCGCGGGCAGGATCGCGAAGACGAGCGTGCCGAAGCCGCCGACGGTCGTCGCGGCGCTGCCCAGCAGCGCGCCCCCGGTTCCCGTCACGGTCGTGTGCATCGCCGACCAGACGTTGCCCTGGCGCTCGAGTTCGAGGGTGTACCGGGCGCTGACGTGGATGCTGTAGGCCACCCCGAGCCCGATGGTGAGACTGGTGATCATTCCCGTCAGCACGTTGAACGGCATCCCGAACAGGTACATCGTCCCCAGGATCCAGCTAACCGCGAACGCGACCGGGAGCAGCGTCACCGCCCCGAGGGTCGCGCCGTTTCCGGTTAGCTTGTAGGCGACCGTCAGGAACGCGAAGACGGCCACGAGCGTGATCATGAGACTCTGGAGGACCGTCTCGAGCAGATCCTG
The DNA here is from genome assembly GCF_047921035.1 of Natronococcus sp. NCBI lineage: Archaea > Methanobacteriati > Methanobacteriota > Halobacteria > Halobacteriales > Natrialbaceae > Natronococcus > Natronococcus sp. The sequence goes on along the minus strand of NZ_JBLRWX010000129.1, from coordinate 4,447 downwards.
TTCGACGATGTAGTTGACGATCGGATCGCCGGTGGCGAAGGCGTTGAGTTCGCCCTCACCCGCATCCATGTTGCGTTCGTCGCCCGTACCGGCGGCGTCGAGGTCGCCGGCGATGGATCGCAGCTCTGTGGTGACGTCGCCGACGGTGGCGCCGCCGTCGGTCGCGACGATCAGCCGCGCCGACTCGTACTCGCCGTCGGCAGTCCGGTAGATGACGCTGCTGGCTTCCTCCTCGTTGACCTCGAACAGCTCGTCGTACAGCGCCTCGACGTCCTGGTCGGGGACGCCGTCGTTGTTCGTGTCCGCGGCCTGGAACGACTCGTTGAACGACTCGTTTTCGGCTGCGGTGTCCTCCATCACCGACAGCGGCCCCTGAACGTCCGCGTTGCCGTTCGGTAGCGTGTAGACGACGTCACTCTGGGACGCCTCGTCTTGGGTCTCGTCGAGCCGCTGTAAGGCCTCGTCGTCGGTTATATCTCCCTCGACGAGTATCTGGGCCTGCGTGTCCTCGCGCTGGAAGTTGTCGTTGATGTACTCGAGGTCGTCGGCGGCCTGGTACTCGCCGGGCGCCATCGGTCCGGGCAGGTTCTCCGTCCAGCCCGGCGGGCTCTCCGCGAGGAAGTCCTCCTCCTCGAAGCTGGTGTCGACCTGGGTCGCGCCGTAGACGCCGCCCGCCGTGAGCAGGAGTGCGGCGATCAGGACGATCACCGGGATCTTCCGGGCCGCCTCCGAGCCGAGCGTCAGCGCGCTCGTGAACCCGCCCTCGCCAGTACCGAACGCCCGCTTGCGACGGTCCCAGCCCCGAGACTCGAGCAGCGAGTCGATCTCGACCTTCAGCGCCGGAATCAGGCCGCCGAAGATGATCAGCGCGGCGACGATCCCGAACGCGCTGACGACCCCGAACTCCTGGATCGGGGCGATCGGGCTCACGAGGTTCGCGAGGAACCCGATCGCGGTCGTCGCCGTCACCCAGACGAGCGCGACGCCGACGCCGGCCAGCGCGATCGTCATCGAACCGCGGACCGTGCTGGTCTTCCCGTCGGCCTCACGCTGTTCCCGGTGGCGCATAAAGACGTGGATCGCGTAGTCGATCGAGAGCCCGATCAGCAACACGGGCACGGCGATCATCATCTGGTTGAACGCGATCCCCGCCCAGCCCATGAAGCCGAACGTCCAGATCAACACGCCGCCGATGCCGACGACCCCCATGACGATGTCGAGGGGGTCGCGGTAGGCGATCGCCAGCGCGACGACGACGAACAGCAGCGCCAGCGGACCGACGATCGCCAAGCTGTCGCCCATCGAGTTCTCGATCTCGTCGGTGATGATCCCGGCGCCGAAGACGACGTACTCCTGTTCGTCCTGGGTCGCGAGGTCGCGCAGATCGAGCTGGCTCTCGAGGGTCGCGTCCATCTCGCCGCCCATCTCCATCCCGTCGCCGCCGGCCGTCTCCTGGGCGACGATCGTCATCCGGGCGTCGGCCTCGGTCGAGCCGGGCTCGTAGTCCGAGGGCATGAAGCCCAGCGCCGCCCCCTCGTTTCCGTCGTCGTCCTCGTCGAGGACATCCCCGATGAGATCCTCGAACTCCTCGTCGTCCAGGCCCTCGAGGGCCTCGATCTGCTCGTCGAGCGACGGCGTCTCGTCGTCCTCCTCGAACTCGTCCCAGGCCTCCTCGAGCGCCTCGGCGTCGTCCCCGAGCTGTTCGTACTCCTCCTCGAGGACGCCCATCGTCGCGCCGGCGTAGAGTCCCTCGAGAGCCTCGTTCAGCTCCCCGTACTCGGGGATCTCCTCTGGATCGTCCGGCCGCTGCTCGATCGTCCAGCGGTTGGACTCGATCTCGCGGGCCTGGTCGACGAACTCCTCGTACTCCGCGGTCTGGTCGGCGTCGAGTTCGGCCTCGGTCGCCGTCTCCTCGATCGTCGCCTCGATTTCGGCCTCGATCTCCTCGGCCGCCGCGTCGTCGCCGGCCGCCGAGGCCGCCTCGTACTCGCGCTGGAGTTCGAGGACCTCGTCGAGTCCGTCCTCGAGGGTCGTCGCGCGGTCGTCGAGCTCGGACTCCCGTTGCTCGAGTTCCTGCCCGTCCTCCTCGAGTTCCTGTCCGTCCTCCTCGAGCGCGGCGGCGTCGGCCTCGAGCTGTGCGTACTCGTCCTCGAGCACGCCGACGGTCGCGCCGAGCGTCACCTCCTCGAGGTTCCCGGTCAGCTCCTGGTAGCCGGGGGCGCTTTCGGGGTCGTCGCTCGCCTGCTCGATCCCCCATCGGGTGAGGTCGATTCCGAGTGCCTGATCGACGAACTCCTCGTACTCCGCGGTCTGCTCGGCGTCGAGTTCGGCCTCGGTCGCCGCCGCCTCGACCGTCGCGTCGATCTCGTCGTCGGCCTCGGCGACGGCGGCTTCGCCACCCTCGTTTAGCGCGTCGCGCTGGAGGGCGAGCGCCTCCTCGAGTCCGTCCTCGAGGGTCTCGCTGCGCTGCTCGAGGGCGGCTTCGCGCTCCTCGAGTTCCTCGCCGCGTTGCTCGAGTTCCTGTTGCTCCTCCTCGAGTTCGGCGGCGTCTGCCTCGAGAGCCTCGAACTCCTCGGCGAGCACGCCCATCGTCGCGCCGGTGTAGAGCTCGTCGAGGGCCTCGTTCAGCTCCTGGTACTCGGGGAGCTCCTCGGGGGGGAGCTCGGCCTGTCGCTCGAGTGTCCAGCGGTTGGTCTCGACCTCGCGGGCGTCCTCGACGAACGACTCGTACTCGTCGGTCTGGTCGGCGTCGAGTTCGGCCTCGTCGACCGTCTCCTGAACCGTCGCGTCGATCTCCGCCTCGAGTTCGTCGGCGGTCGCCTCGTCGCCGTCGGCCGAGGCTTCCTCGTACTCGCGCTGGAGTTCGAGGACCTCGTCGAGCCCCTCCTCGAGGGTCTCGCTTCGTTCCTCGAGTTCGGCCTCGCGGTCCTCGAGCTCCTCGCCGCGCTCCTCGAGTTCGTCGATCCGCTCGTTCGTGATCGCCGTCATCGCGAGGATGTTCTCGACGCCGGTGATCGGATCGTCCTCGGCGAGCGTCGCGTTGAGCGATTCGTTGTCGTGAATCTCCTGTTGGAACTCGAGCGAGCTGATCAGCGACTCCTGGGAGAGGGCGTTTCCGTCCTCGTTTCTGTGTATCAGCTGGACCGACGTCGTGTTCTCGTCACCCTCGGCGGCGAACTGGTCGTCCATCTCCTCGAGGGCCTCGGCCTCTTCGGACTCGCCCTCGAACTGATCGAGCGAGGAGTCGTCGTCGACCAGCGGTATCCCCGCGCCGGCGAGTGCCGTGGTCAACAGCAACACGACGATGACGATCTTGGAGTACGACGTGACCAGCTCCGAGAGTCGATACGGAAGGCTCATCCCCTCACCTCGGGGGTACGGGCGGATCGGATCGGGAGGGACATTATGTTGTTACGATCCTACAAACTCGCCGCATATACCTGTTCGGATCTCCGAACCCGCCGGCGGTATCGGCGTCGCTGGTCGGGTTGCGCGGCAGAGAGAACGGAATCGGCGTCGAGCGCTACTCGATCGAGACGGTCGTCAGGTCCTCGGCGAAGCGAACGTCGCCGTCGTAGTGGGCGCCGATCGACTCGAGCATCTCCTCGTGACGGCCCTCGGTGTGCGGGTAGAGATGCGTGAGATAGACCCGACCGATCTCCCGGCCGGCGAGTTCGCGACCCAGGGTTTCTGGCGTCGGGTGGTTCGAGACGTCGACGTCGTCGGGGAACGAACAGTCGTGGAGCAAGATCGCGGACCCCTCCGCGAAGTTCGCCAGCCCGGCGAACGCTTCGCTGTCGCCGCTGAAGGTAAAGCGGTCGTCGAACCGGTAGGCCAGACACGGCAGCGAGTGGCGGGTCTCGTAGGCCGAGACGTCGAACCCCGCGATTGAAAAGTCGCCGGGGTGGACCTCCCGGACCTGCAGGTCGAGTTTGTCCTGCATGTACTCGTGGACCTCGAGCAGGCCGTCGACCAGCGACTTGGTACCCTGGGGACCGACGACCTCGAGGTGTTCCTCGCCGGCGAGCCAGCGGGCCTTCATCAGCGGCAACAGGTCGGCGACGTGGTCGAGGTGGTGGTGAGTCAACAGGACCGTCGAGATGCTCTCGTAGCCGACGCCGGACTGCTGGAGCCGGTGGAGGATTCCGGAGCCGCAGTCGACCAGCAGCGTTCGGCCCTCGTCCTGGACGAGGAGCCCGGTCTGGAAGCGTTCGCCCGTGGGCATCGCGCTGCCCGTGCCGAGGAAGGTGACGCGCATATCCGACTCTGGGACCGCACTCCCGATAAGGCTGGCTCTCGGTCGCCGCATCCGTCAGTGATTACTCGCCCGCCCGCGACGCTTCGGTATGCGCGCTGCAGTACTCGAAGCCTACGGCGAGCCCCTGTCGATCGAGTCGGTCGAGGGTCCGGAGCCCGAACCCCACGGCGTCGTCGTCGACGTCGAGGC
>NZ_JBLRWX010000128.1:0-7630 GCF_047921035.1 Natronococcus sp. | reverse complement strand
GCCGTCCTCGTCCTCGACCCGGGCGCCGACCGAGAGCCGCCCCTCGAGCGGAACGACGAGGGGGCCGTTCGCCCACCGGTCCCCGTCGACCGACGCGAACGGGTCCCCCGTCTCGGGATCGGTGAGAACGAACGACTCGACCGAAACGTACGTCTCGTCCTCGTCGTCGCTGCCGAAACAGCCGGCGAATCCGAGGGTCGCGAGGGAGCCAGCGGCCGCGAGCACCGTCCGCCGGGTCCGTTTAGTCGTCATCGCTCGAGGCGTCCCGAAGGAAGCGATCGAGCGGACGATCAGCGAGCGACGAGTCCGAATACATTATAGTATTCCTGAATTACAAAGGATAAGTACTTTCGGGCGCGGCGGCTCCGATCCCGAGACCGTCGACGCCCTCGACGACGGCTCAGTCGGCGACGGCGGCCGGATCGGCGTCGGCGTACCGGCGCAGCCGGTCGGGATCGATCGGGAAGACCGCCGTCGGCGTCCCCGCAGCCGCCCAGACGGTGTCGAACTCGAGCAGCGTCTCGTCGATCACGACGGGAACCCCCCGGTCGTGGCAAAAGGGCGGGACGCCGCCGATCGACCAGCCGAGCGTCTCCCTGATCCGTTCGGGATCGGCCATCTCGACGTCCTCGGCCGACGCGTCGAAAACCGCGCCGAGGGCCGGCTCGGCGACGCGGTTCGCGCCGCTGGTGACGCAGACGACCAGCGAGCCGTCGATGTCGAAAGCCAGCGAACTAGCGATCTGGGCCACGTCGCAGCCGACGGCGTCGGCGGCGTCTTCCGCTGTCTTCGTTCCCTCGGGAAACTCCTCGACGTCGGGCTCGAACCCGTGGGCCTCGCGGGCCCGTTCGGCGAACGTCGCTGCGCGGGGATGCATGCAGTACACCACCGAGACCCACGACAAAAAGTCGTCGGACGGGGACCCGCTACTCGAGCGAGACGTCGAGGCGGACGCCGTCGAGCCGTCGGTAGGCGGGACCCGGGTCGCGGACGACCTCGAAGGCGTCAAACCGGATCACGAGGCGGCCGGGGTCGATCGTCGCCCGGAGGATCGGTCCCCGGCTGGTGACGGCGACGTACGGCGGGGCGGGAACCGGGCTCGCGCCGAGGTCGCAGCCGGCCGCGTCGACGACGTCGACCAGCAGGGCCGACAGCTGCTCGAGCAGGCCGGCCGACTCGAGGCCCGCTCGCAGCGGGGCGACGACCCGATCGGGGTTCGTCGTCCGGGAGGTGTCCCAGGGTTCGGCGACCAGATCCGCGCAGTCGTCGACGCCCTCGACGACGGCTCCCCACTCGCGCTGGATCCGGCGTCTGGTCGCCCGGACTGGGTGAGACACGACCGTGACTGCCACGGGCTCCCACTAAGCTCTCACGACTTTCGCGTGCTAACGTCGCTCGCGAACCGTTCCGACGTTGATCGTCTCGACCTGGGACGCCGCTGCCCGAACCGCCTGCTTCCACTCGGGCTCCTCGCGCGCCTCGAGTTCCGCCCGGAGCCGTTCGTTCTCGTCCTCGAGCGTCCGACTCCGGCTCTCGAGGTCGTCGACCCGATCCTCGAGGTCGTACCGTCGGCTCCGGTGGGCCTCGAGGTCCTGGCGGAGCTTGTTTCGTTCGCGACGGAGCTCCTCGAGTTCCGCCCGGAGCCGTTCGTTGGTGCGTCGGCTCCGGTCGAGCCGCCGCTTCTGAACGGTGGCCTCGTCCTCGGCGTCCTCCTCGAGGGTGAGACGTCCCGCCCGGGTCGCGTTGACGACGGCACCCAGCAGCAGGATCAGCCCGCCGAAGTACAGCCAGGTGAGCAACAGCAGGATCGCCCCGACCGCCCCGGCCGACTCGGAGTCGGCTGCGAGCGCGACGTAAACCTGAAAGAGCCCCTGGAGCGCGGCCCAGCCGACCGCGGCGACGACGACGCCGGGAACGATCTCGCGGACGGAGACGCCGACGTCCGGGAAGAAGTAGTACATCGGGAGGAACGCGATCGTGAGCCCGACGACGAGCAGGATCGGGTTGATCAGACCGATGAACGGAATTTCGGGGAAGAGCGCGAAGACGGTCGAGGTCCCGGCCGCGGCCAGCAGCGCGACGCCGATCGCGCCGAAGACGATGAACGCGTCCCGGAGCTGTTCGAGAAACGAGTTCTCACCCGTCGACTCGTAGATCTCCGAGAACGCCGTGTCGAGCCCGCGGAAGATCTTCAGCGATCCCCAGACGAGCGTGACGAGCCCGATTATCGAGGCGCCGGCGGCTCCGGGCGACTCCTCCATCGCGTCCTCGACGAGGAGCTGGCCGCTCTCGGGCAGGAACCCTTCCGTCGTCGCGGCGATCTCGGTGGCGAGTTGCTCGTCGGCCATGAACGAGACGAGAAAGAACACGAGCACGAGCAACGGCAGCAACGAGAGAAATGCCTGGTAGGCGATGCTCGCGGCCATGAACGTAACGTTCTTTTCCTGGATGGCGGCCACGAGCGATTTTCCGAACGAGACGGCTCCGCTAGCATCGGATGACATGCGTAGACGACCGGCGTCGAGGCCGATAGATAATCGGCTTGCAGCGTCGATCTCGGCGGTTCCGAGCGGGGGCTCCGTCCTGCACGGACTACTAGGTCGGAGAAAATAATTGGCTACTCGAGAAAAGATCTTTTCCTACCAGGAAGAATCGTTTTTTCATGGGCAATCTTTAAGAGCGATGCGACCGTACTTCGGAGTACGATGAGCACCCAGAAAACCGTCCGTCAGCAGGCAGACGTCGTCGAGGACAACGAGCTTCGGCTCGATCAGGAGAAGGCCGAGCAGGTCGTCGAGGCGCTGAACACCGAGCTGGCGAACGCGTACGTCCTGTACCACCAGCTCAAGAAACACCACTGGGTCGTCGAGGGCGCGGAGTTCCTCCCGCTCCACGAGTTCCTCGAGGAGGCCTACGAGCACGTCGAGGAAGGAGCCGACGTGATCGCCGAGCGCGCCCAGGCGCTGGGCGGCGTTCCCGTCTCCGGCCCCGCGAACCAGCAGGAGCGTGCGACCGTCGAGTTCGAGGGCGAGGACGTCTACGACGTTCGCACGATGTTCCAGAACGACCTCGAGATATACGGCGACATCATCGAGTCGATGCGCGACAGCATCGAACTCGCGGAGAACCTGGGCGACTATGCGACCGCCGAGATCCTCCGGGAGATCCTCGTAACCCTGGAGGAGGACGGCCACCACTTCGAGCACTACCTCGAGGACGACACCCTCGTGCTCGAAGAGGCGACGAAGTAACGGTCGAACGACGGGACGGCGACGGTACTCGCGTTCACTTTCGCTTTTTTGCGCCCGTGGGAAGGAGAGAGCCCGCTCTCGACGGCTTTGTCGACGAAAGGATCGGAACCGTTACGGTTCGAGATCGACGGCGCAGTCGGTCGCGATCCAGCCGTCCTTGTTGTCGCGTTCGGTGATTACGAGCTTACCTGGGCGGGGTTCGTGACTGGAAACGACTGCGGCCGGCTCTTCGGTCGGTTCCTCGGTGTTCGTCTCCTCCCTACGGGCGGGTACGTCCATTACGAGGGATTAGGCGAACCTAAATATAAAAGGTTTTGGTTGGCCTAAGACCGTGGGAACGACGACGTCCCGTGGACCGTTCTTCCCGTCGGGCGTACTTTCAAGCCCGATACCGTCGTAGCCGCGCGTATGGAGTTCGACGTCGTTCAGGGTGACATCGCCGAACAGTCCGCCGACGCGCTCGTCAACGCCGCCGGGACGAGCCTCGAGATGGGCTCGGGTGTCGCCGGCGCGCTCCGGCGCGGGGCCGGCCGAGAGATCAACGAGGAGGCGACCGGGAAGGGGCCGGTCGACCTCGGCGAGGCCGCCGTCACCGACGCCTACGACCTCGACGCCGAGTACGTGATCCACGCGGCCGCGATGCCCCACTACGGCGACGGCCGGGCGACCGCCGAGAGCATTCGCGACGCGACTCGCAACGCGCTCGAGACGGCCGACGACCTCGAGTGTCGGTCGCTCGTGATCCCGGCGCTGGGCTGTGGCGTCGCCGGCTTCGACCTCGAGGACGGTGCCGAGATCATCGGCGAGGAGATCGAGGGGTACGATCCCGACTCCCTCGAGGACGTTCGGCTTATCGCCTACAGCGACGAAGAGTACGACGCGATCCGGACGGCGACCGACTCGCAGCAGGGTGAGCGCGAAGCCGATCGGTGACCGAATTCCCCCTCGCTGAGAACCGTTGTCAGTCTTTACCAGGCCGATCATCGGAGTAATACACGGGTGAACGGAGATGTACGACACGATACTCATTCCGACGGATGGTAGTGAACAGGCGTCCCGTGGCGTTGATCACGGGCTGAATCTCGCCGAGCAGTACAATGCGTCGGTACTGTGTCTCTACGTCGTCGACGAACGGCGCCACGGACGACCGCCGGCGCTCGGCAGCGTCGAGGCCGAACACGAGAAAGTCGAGGATGAGGCCGTCGATATGCTCGAGGAGATCGCCGATCGCGCCCGCGAGGTCGGGCTCGAGGCGGCGTGTGAGTGTTGCCGCGGGCTACCCTGGGAGGAGATCATCGACTACGCGGAGCGGGACAACGCCGACCTGATCGTGATGGGACGGCGAGGAGCGACCAACGATCGTCGAACGCCCCTTGGCAGCGTCACTGAACGAGTCGTGCGCCAGACCGAGATCCCAGTACAAGCGGTCTGATACGGTTTACTGTAAGTCAGTACCGGCGCAACCGCGACCCGTGCGGCGGTTGCGCCGGTAAATCGGTACAGCAATCCGTATGAGTGGTCGACGCGATCGTATCGCGGCCGACCCGGGTCTCGAGCCTCGAAGCGCCCGGCGAGAGCGGTTGTGTTCAGGACAGCGAGAGGCCACGGATCTCGACGGTGTCGCCCTCCTCGACGCGCCCGACGACCTGCCCGTCGGTTTCGGCGACCAGCGACTCGACCTGATCCGTCGGGAGCGCGACGACGAACCCGGTTCCCATGTTGAACGTGCGGTGCATCTCCTCGTCGTCGACGATTCCTTCCTCCTGAACGAACTCGAAGACCGGCTGGGCCGGCAGCGGATCGTCGATTACGTACCGGCGCTCGCCCATCCGCGAGAGGTTGGTCCAGCCGCCTCCCGTAACGTGGGCCGCCGCACGGACGTCGTGGTCGCGCATCGGCTCGAGCAGGTCGGTGTAGATCCGGGTCGGTCGCAGCAGCTCCTCGCCGATCGACACCTCGGGGTTTAGCGGGAACGGGTCCGTATACTCGTGGTCGCGGGTGACGGCCTCCCGAGCGAGGGTCAGCCCGTTCGAGTGGATCCCGTTCGAGGGGAAGCCGACCAGCGCGTCGCCGACCGCCGCTTCGCCTGCGAGGATCTCGTCCTTGCCGGCGAGGCCGGCGCAGGTCCCGGCGAGATCGAAGCCGGTGACGACCTCGGGCATCACGGCGGTCTCGCCGCCCAGCAGGGTGAGGTCGGCCTGCTCGAGGCCGACGGCCAGCCCCTCACCGATCTCGTTCGTGAGGTCGTCGTCGGGCTCGTCGATCGCGAGGTAGTCGACGAAGGCGACGGGCTCGACCCCCGCGGCGACGAGGTCGTTGACGTTCATCGCGATGCAGTCGATCCCGATCGTCGAGAAGTCCTCGATCGCCTCGGCGACCAGCAGCTTGGTGCCGACGCCGTCGGTCGCCAGCGCGAGGTAGCGGTCGCCGATGTCCAGCAGGCCGGCGTACTCGGTCGTCAGGTCGCTGCCGAAGGCCTCGAGCAAGGCGGCGGTGGCGTCCTCGCTGGCCTCGATGTCGACGCCGGTGTCGGCGTAGGTCAGTCCCTCCTCGTCGTCCTCCTCGTCCGCGTGGTCTGGCATACCTCAACGACTGCCAGGGCCGAGCAAAAGGTCACCGGTCGGCGTTCAAAACGGGAAGCCAAAGAGGAGGTAAAAGCCCGCCAACAACAGCAGGCTCAGCCCGAACACCGCGCCGAAGATGGGCTTGCTCCACTCGAGGACGGACTTCCCGTCCAGCGGACCGAACGGGATCATGTTGAACGCGGCCAGGAAGAGATTGATCAACACGCCGAGGTGGCCAACCAGCCCGAGAAGTCCCGGAAACAGCATCAGCGGGAAGAACAACAGCGCGAGCAGGTGGTTGGTCACCGGCCCCGCGAGCGCGATCAGGCCGTTCTCCCGGACCGTGATCCGGCCCCGGTGGTAGACCGCGCCGGGGGCGGCGAAGAGAAAGCCGATTAGGGCGCTCATGATCGCCAAAAACAGCATCTGGTAGTCGGCCCGAAATTCGGCGGTCTGGCCGTGCTCGATCGCGACGACCTTGTGGGCCAGTTCGTGCAGCAGGAAGGCGACGCCGACGGTGACGAAGCTCAGCCCGATCATCGTGAGGAACCAGCCGAACTCGATGTCGAAGCGGTGGATCGGCGCCAGCAACAGCGCGAACGCGACGCTGAGGACGATCCAGGCGACCGCGAGGTCGAACAGCTCCTTGTCGCTGAACGTAAGCTCCGACGTTCGGCTCGAGTAGCTCACGCCACCACCCCTCGGATGAGCTCGAGGCTGTTCTCGGCGCCCCGGATCAGCTCGCCCATCAGGGCGTCGACGCCGCCGATCTCGGGCGCGAGCCACGGGATAACGACGATGAAGAACAGGAAGGTGGCGATCATGCTCCCGATGTTCGTCAGCGCGACGATCATGATCAGCCGGAACAGCGGGACGTCGAACATCTCCTCGATCGCCTCGCCCATCGGACGGTCGGCGTCGCCGATGATCTCGTTGAGCTGCTGGACGTCCCGGACGTTGACCGGGCGGTACTTGAGTTCGACGTAGCCGGCGAACCAGCCCGGCGCCAGCAGCGGGTTGATGCTCGTGAGCCAGGCGACCGATCCCCCGACGCCGGCGCTGATCCAGCGGGCGCCGGCCAGCCGGGCCAGCGCGAACGCGAAGATCCCGTTGAACGCGAACCACGCCAGGAACAGCTGCAGGAGGAACGTGTTCTGGACTCCCGCCATGATCAGCAGGAAGAAGAAGCCGACGAAGGCGATCATCACCAGGTAGCCGACGATCTTCACCGGCGAGAACCGTCGGCTCGAGGCGGTGCCGGTCAGCGACTCCATCGGCGGCAGCTCCCCGGGGTGCTCGAGGTAGCGCTCGATGCCGGCCTTGTGGCCCGCGCCGACGACGGCGACGACGTGGTACCCCTGCTCGCGGAGTCCGTGGAGCTTGTGGGCGATGTAGGCGTCCCGTTCGTCGATCAGGGCCTCGGCCCCGCGGGGGCTGAACCGGCGGAACTCCTCCATCATCGCGGCGACGACGTCGCCGTCGGTCATCTCCTCGATGTCGATCTCGTCGAGATCGTCGGTGTCCTCGGCGAGACCGTCGAGAACGAAGCCGACGACGGCGCCGACGGAGACACCGATCCCCAGTCCCGCAACGGCGCCGACCCCACCCCGGACGGCGTAGCCGCCCCAGTTCTCGAAGCCAGCCGGGGAGAGCGGGCCGACGGCGGTTCCGGTCGCGACCAGCGCGAGACACCCGACCAGTCCGAGGACGGCCCCGGCGAGCAGGCGCATCACGTGATCCTGGTCGAGATGATCGACGGCGCCTCGACCTCGTACACGGTACGTCCGATCGCGGTCACCGGACGCCTGACGCTGG
>NZ_JBLRWX010000127.1:0-7677 GCF_047921035.1 Natronococcus sp. | reverse complement strand
ATTCGTGCGTTTCGGGACTCGAAAGAGTCCGTGTCGGTCTTTTGAGGACGAGTTCGAATCGGTCGCATATAGGAACCCTCGAGATTCCGTGACCATGCCGGGGCGACGTGGTCCCAGCGCGCCCTCGCATCCGCGACACTCCGCGACGATGACCCTTCCTAGGCGATCGCCTCGATCTCGAGGGTCGCCGCCTCGGGCGGGTCGTCGACCAGTACCGTCGCCTCCCCCTCGATGACCCGCTCGCCGTCCGCGCCGAGAACGTCGGTCGTCAGCTCGAACTTCCGGTCGCCGATCTCGCCGACGATCTCACAGACCGCCGTGACGCGCTCGCCGAGGTCGACCGGGGCCAGAAACGCCAGGTCCTGGGAGACGTAGATCGTGACTCCCGGAAGTCTGGCGAGGGCGGCGCTGATGAGCCCGCTCACGAGCGTGCCGTGGGCGATCCGTCGGCCGAAGCGCGTCTCGCCCGCGTAGCGCTCGTCGAGGTGGAGGCGGTTGGTGTCGCCCGACGCGGTCGCGAACGACCGCACGTCCGCCTCGGAGATGGGCTTGGAGAACTCCACCCGATCGCCCACGCTCAGCCCCTCGGGGGAGACGGTCGAGCACTCGCACGTCCAGTCGGCGTGTTCGTACTCGGCCGTCTCTCTGGCGCGATACCGGGGCGTCGGCCCGGCGTCGGTGGCGAGCGTCCCGCGGTGGAACACCTGCGGGGCGTACCGGATCACGTCGTCGGTGCTCACCAGGCCGACGGGGCGGTCGTCCCTGACGACGACCAGCCGCGCCACCCCGCGGTCGTGCATGCGCTCGAGGGCGTCCTCGAGTTCGGCCGCCGGCTCGGTCGCGGCGACCGGCGCGGACATGACCTCCTCCAGCGGCGTTTCGCGGGGCGACTCCTCCCGCTCGAGCGCCCGGACGAGATCTGTGCCGGTGGCGATGCCGACGGCCTCGTCGTCCGCAACGATCACGACCGAGTTGATATCCTCCTCGAGGAAGGTCTCTGCGGCGTCGGCCACCGTCTCGGTCGGTGCAGCCGTGATCACCGGCGTGCTCATGACGTCCGCGACGCGGATCGGATACGACATACCGAAACATAGCTCGCCGTCGACTATAGTACGGCGACCTGAATTCCAGCACTGTGGACTGAGGGCTGGTCGGTACGGAGCGGTCGCTCAGGCTTCGACGAACGCGGATTACACGGTAGTCATTTAAGGACTCAAGGGTGTCGTCGACGTAGATCGATCCACGGGAACCTACTCGAGCGCCGCGAGAAACTCGTCGAGCGTGTCGGTGAGTTCGTCGACCTCTCTGCCGTCCTCCTCGGTGGAGTAGCGGACGATGTAGACGTCGTTCTCGTCGGCGTCGCGCGTCCCGTCGACCTCCTCGACGCCCTTCCAGATTCCCGTCACCTCGACCTCGCCGTGTCGCTCGTGGTCGTAGGTCTCCTCCCGTTCGACCACCTGCTCGCCGTCCGACCCCGGTTGATCGTCCGACTCACCCATTGGCTTGCCTGTGGCTGCCGGTGTCCCCCTCGAGCGCTTCCCCTCCCCCGACCGTGGCGTCGACCCCGTCCAATCGGGTCGACACCTGGCGATCGCGTTCCCTCATACCGTAGCGTTGGGACGGATCCTCCCTGAGTCTGACTTTTACTTTCGTAACACATTTATAAGTATTAGTCGGACCGCCCGATCAACGTGCTCGCGATCAGCCGCCTGGTCCCGCGCTGGAGACGGGAGGCCAGCGCCTGCCGGGAGATCGAGAGTTCGTTGGCGACTTCCTCCTGCGTAACTTCCCGCGGCGAATCGTAGAACCCGCGGGCGTACGCCAGCGTCAGCGCCTCCCGCTGGGCCTCGGTGAGGTCGTACTCCTGGCCCGACTCGAGCGGCGAGAGCGCGTGGAGCTGGGTCAGCTCCACGGGGATGTCGTGGCGCTTGCAGTACGATTGAAAGTCGGAGACATCCTGTTGCTCGGTTCCACGAACCTCGAACGTCCACTTCCCCTCCTCGCCGACGGCCGAGATGAGCGCCACGTCGGTCTCGAGGATGGCGGTGAGGACGCTCTCGTACTCGAAGTCCCAGTCGATGCGGACGAACACCGCGCCGTCGACGTCGTCGACGATCCGGAGGTCGTCGATCCCGGGGTGGTCGATCCCCTCCAGATCGATCTCCGCCGACCCCCCCTTCTGCAGCCAGAAGTACGGGATCAACACGTCGTTGGTCGGGACGACGCGATCCAGTTCGATCCGCGCGTCGGGGAACTTCGAGAACACCTCGGCGAGCGGAAACTCACCTTCCGTCGCGGTGAACGACGCTTCGATCGCCATAGCGGCACTCGTCGCGAGCGGGGAAAGGTCTACCGCAGGAGCCGTCCTCCGAAACCGGCGACGATTCACTCGAGGGGCGTTCGCTCGAGCGCTCCAGCCGGAGTGCGGTCAGCCGTCGCTGTCCCCTCTCGGAGTCGGCCCCTCGCCGACGGCGTCCGAATCGACGGTGCGGCCGCTGAACGGCAACAACCGCTGTAGTTTCCGGACCGCCCTCGAGTCGTCGAGTTCGGCCGCGACGTATGGCGCCGCGATCGCACCGCCGAACGCGACCGCGAACCCGACCGTCTCGAGGATCGCCAGCAGGCTCACCGTCGCCGTTCCGGCGATCACAAACCCGCCCTCGACGGCGATCAGCGAGTCGAGCAGCCTGACGACCGCCAGCAGCGGGAGCACGAAAAGCCCCAGCAGGAGGAGTGAGGCCCCCAGCGGGTCGGCCTCCCGGTTCTCGAGGGCCGACCACGCCAGGAGCCCGCCCAGCGACGCTCCAATCGCCATCGTGGTGTACTCCTGGGAGCCGAGCGCGAACGCGGCGACCGCGACCGCCAGCGAGAGCGCGAACATCGGCGTGACCGAGCGGCTCGTGATCCGCAAGGCGACGGCGACGAGCCCCAGCCCGAGCAACGCGCCGAGGATCACGTCGCCCACGTAGTGGACGCCGATGACGACCCGCGAGAACGGGATGGCGACGATCAGCGCGCCCGCGACCGCGTAGCGCTGCCGGCGTGTCCCGACGTTCATCACGGCCGCCAGCGCGCCGTAGACCGCCGCGGCCCCCATCGAGTGCGCGCTGGGGGTGCTCCAGCCCGGATACGTCTCGGGGGCGAACGCCAGGGGTGGCTGGGCCCCGTATAGCGGGCGCTGCACCTCGAGGATGCCCTTGAGTCCGGCGACGAGCGCGAGCGTCGTGACGGCGATCGCGAGCACCATCGCCCGGTCGTGGCGGTCCTCGGCGGCGCCGAACCAGTACAGCAGGGCCGCCACGGCGACGAGAGTCGCTCCGTCGCCGAGCGTGGTGAGGATTCCGAACGCCTCCACGACGGTCCGGGGCAACGCCTCGTTGATCGCTCTGTTCACCTCCGGGTCGAAGAGGAACGTGGGCAGATCTCGCCCCTCGCTCATCGTACGTGTCGTTTCGAGAAAGACGTATTTGACTCTGAGGCCGGCTCACCTCGGCGAACGCATCAGTTCTCGGTAAACCGCCTGAGTCCGAGGCCGGCGACGGTCAGGAGGGCACCGAGCACGATTCCGAGCGGGGGCGGGAGCGGAACGACCCTCGCGACGCCGACGAGGATGACGATGGTCGAAAGTCGAGTCACGGGGGAACGTATCGCGGCCGTCCGGAAAAAGCCGCTGCGTGCGTGAGCGAACGAACACCTTCCGTGTCGAACGGGAGTGAGTCCACGGAGACCGCTCGACACACCGGCGACCGTCGAAATACACTCGGCCCACAGCACGCTGCCGATGAATTAAGGGGCCCTCCGCCGTACGGTGTTCGTATCAATGTCCGAGACGCTCCCCTCGGTGTACGGCGGCGAGATCCTCCACGTCCACCTCGGAACCGGCGATAGCGAGATCGAATCGATCGATCCCCGAGATGCCCGGCGATTCCTCGGCGGGAACGGGTTCGTCGCCAAACAGGTCGCCGAACACGTGCCCGTCGACGCGGATCCGTTCGATCCGGAGAACGTCCTGGCGCTGGCGGTCGGGCCGATGAACGCCACGCCGTTCCAGTCGACGTCCCGCGGCGTCGTCGGCTTCGTAAGCCCGATGACGAACGGCTTTTTCGACTCGACGTTCGGCGGCACGCTGCCCCAGGCGCTGAAGACGACCGGATTCGACGTCGTCGTGCTCCACGGGACGGCTGCGGAACACTCCTACGTGCTCGTTGACGAGGACGGCGCCGAGGTGAAATCGGCCGACGGCCTCGAGGGAACCGAGACCTACGAGACGTGTCAGGAGATCCGCGAGCGCGAGGGCGTCGGCTACGACACGCACGTCCTCGCGAACGGACCGGCCGGCGAGAACCAGGTCCGGTACGCCTGTTTAGTTCACGAGTCGAAGCTGCGCGAGGGCGTCGCCGGCCGCGGCGGCGCCGGGGCGGTGCTCGGCTCGAAGAACGTAAAGGCCATCGCGGTCCAGGGCGGCGACTTCCAGCCGGAACCCGCCGGCGACCTGCAGGGGCGGTCGGTTCAGCAGATGGGGCGGCTGATGGAGGAGACCGAGATGCTCCAGGAGTACGGCACCGCGGGGCTGGTCAACCCGATCAACGAGATGGGGAAACTCGGCCATCGAAACATGCAGACCGAGCAGGCCGACGCCGAGGACGCCGAGGCGGTAAGCGGCGAGACCCTGCGCGAGGAGTACGTCACCGAGGACACCACCTGTGCGAACTGCGCGGTCAAGTGCGGCAAGCACGTCTCCGTCGAATCCGAGGGGATCACCGAGGGGAAGATCCCGGAGTTCGAGTCGCTGTTCGGGACGGCGACGCTCCAGGAGGTCTACGACCCCGAGCGCGTCATCAAGGCCAACGACCGCTGTGACCGCCTCGGCATGGACACGATCTCGTGGGGCGTCACGGTCGCGTTCGCCCGGGAGTGCTACGAGAAGGGCTTGCTCGGCGACGACGACTCGCCCCACCTCGAGTTCGGGGACGCCGACGGGCTGGTCGAACTCGCTCGGCAGACGGCCGAGCGCGAGGGGTTCGGCGACGACCTCGCCGAGGGCTCGTTCCGGCTGGCCGAGTCGCTCGACGACGAGGCCGAACGCTACCTCTACGGCGCCAAGGGCCTCGAGTTCGCGGCCCACTCCGCGCGCGGACTGAAGGGAATGAGCATCGGCTACGCGACGGCGACGCGCGGGGGCTCCCACCACGACACCCGGCCCACCCTCCAGTACGACGGCAACCACGACGAGACGACCGAGGGAACCCCCGAGTTCGCCGCCCGAACCCAGCACTTCACCGCGCTGGGCGATTCGCTGACCCAGTGTCGGTTCGTCAGCGAAGCGGGCTGGGGCGCCCGGGTCAACGAGCGCTACGCGGAGGCGATCGGCCTCGCGACCGGCTGGGAGCTCTCGACGGAAGACGTCGAGGCGATCGGCGAGCGGATTTACAACGTCGAACGCCTGATCAACGTCGCCCGCGGCGTCGCCGGCCGCGGGACGGATACGCTCCCCCACCGGACGATGCACGAGCCGATCCCCGACGGCCCCTCGGAGGGGATGTACTGCCCGCCCGAGGAACTCGAGGGGATGCTCGACGAGTACTACGAGTTCCGCGGCTGGAACGACAACGGGCATCCGACGACCGACACCGTCGAGCGCCTCGACCTGACCGACGTCGCCGAGCGCGTCGCCGACTGATGGAGCTCGAACTCCGGTACTTCGCGACGGTTCGCGAGGCCGTCGGCGAGCGGACGGCGGTTCGTGAGTTCGATCCGGAACCGACCGTTCGGGACGTACTCGCCGCGCTCGAGACCAACCATCCCGAACTCGAGGGGACGCTGCTCGCCGACGGGTCAATCGCCCGGAGCATCACGGTACTGCGAAACGGCACCAACGTCACTCACTTCGACGGTGGAGAGACCGAACTGGCCGACGGCGACACGCTTTCGATTACACCGCCAGTGACCGGCGGCTGACGCGCCCGCCCGTCGGCAACTGGCGGACCCGTCGCCGTCGATGATGGTGAACTTTCTTGAACACGCCCCGCGTTGCCACGAGACATGTCCGAGCTCACGCGCGGAACGCGCACCCTCGTCTCGCCGGGAAGGACGCTGTTCGGTATCGACGCCAGCGAGCGGATCGGCGAGTACGCCGACCGACACGGGGAGACGGCGCTCGTGGTCGCCTCCGAGATGATCTACGACATCCACGGCGATCGAATCGTCGAGCACCTCGAGGCGAGCGGTGTCGAGACGGCGCTGTACACCGGTGTCAGACCCGATCCGACGGTCGAGAACGTAGAGAACGCCTTCGAGGTCTGGGAAGATCGAGACTGCGACGTCATCGTCACGCTCGGGGGCGGCTCCTCCATCGACGTCGGCAAATCGGTCGGGATCCTCGCGGCCAACGACGGCGACCTTCGGGGATTCGGCGTCGACAAGGCGGGCTACGAGGGGGTGCCGAACCCGACCCCGCCGATTCTCGCGGTCAACACCACGGCGGGAACCGGCAGCGAGACGACCCGCACGGCCGTGCTGACCGACGAGTCCACCGCCACGAAGTTCATCATCGTCTCCGAGAACATCGTCCCCGACGTCGCCATCGAGGACCCCGAGCTGACCCGGTCGCTCCCGAAGAGCCACACCGCGTTTACCGGAATCGACGCCTTCGCCCACGCCATCGAGGCGTTCACCTCGGTCGAGAGCTACCCGCTCACCGACGAGTACGCCCGCAGCGCGATGGAGCGCATCGTCGACTCGCTGCCGACCGCCTGGGCCAACGGCGACGACATCGAGGCCCGCTCGGAGATGCTGATCGGGCAGTTCCACGCCGGCAAGGCCTTCGGCAACTCCTCGGTCGCGCTCGTTCACGGGATGGCCCGTCCCCTCGGCGCACAGCTCCATATCCCGCACGGACTGGCGAACGGGCTCATCCTTCCCTACGTCGTCGAGTTCAACCAGCTGGCCGCACCCGGAAAGTACGCCGAGGTCGCCCGGATGCTCGGAGTCGCCGACGAAACCGATGCCGATCGCGTCGCCGCACGCCGGGCCAGCGACGGCGTCGAGCAGCTCTGTGAGGACATCTCGCTCACCGGCTACCTCGACGAGTTCGGCGAGGTTCCCGACCGCGAGGCGTACCTCGACGTCGTCCCGGGGATGACCCAGGACGCCTTCGACTCGGGCTCGCCGGACAACAACCCCCGAAAGCCGACCCGCGAGGAACTCGAGGCGCTCTTCGAGCGGGTGTACGACGACGCGCTCGCGCCCGACAGCCGGCGCCGGTCCTGAACTGCGCGCCGCGCCGGGGGACCCCCGCTCGGACCGATCTTACTGCGTGTGCGGGTTCTCGGCGTCCTCGGTCGGCACCGACATCTCGTCGAAGTAGCGCATCTCGTCGATCTCGTGGATCGAGCCGTCGGCGATCCGGCGGAACGTCTCGAGGTAGACATCGCGGGTGAGCTTGACCTTGAAGCCCTCGCCCTTCTGGCCGCGCTCCTCGCTCTGGTGGGAAACCTCGTACAGCAGCGCCGCAGCGTCGGTGTACAGCGGCAGCACCTCCTCGTAGCTCCCCCACAGCGGGCCGTAGCCGAATCGGTTGACCTTGTCGATCCGACCGCCGCCCGCGAGTCCCGCGGCGTCTTTCGCCAGCACGGCCGACTGGAGCGAGCGCTTCTCGGCGTCCTCGCTGATGAAGAC
>NZ_JBLRWX010000126.1:0-7698 GCF_047921035.1 Natronococcus sp. | reverse complement strand
AGCGACTCGGAAACCTCGAGATTCGACTGGATGGCCGGGACGATCGGGCCGAGAATGGCGCCGGCCATCACCGTCAGCGTCGCCGACGCGATGATGACCCACAGCGTCGCGCGGGTCTCCGAGTCGGTCTCCATCGTCTCGGTAGTGCGAGGTCAGCGGCAAGACGGTTCTGATACGTCCGTCGACTATCACCTCGCGGTTTCCGAACCGCGACGACGGCGCGCCGTCGATCCGCTCGAGGCGATCACTCGAGCCCGCTCTCCACGACCGAAACGTCCTCGAGCGCTCCCAGTGACTCGAGCACCCCGGAGAGGTGGTCGGGACCGCTGCCCTCGAGCCCGACGGTCACGGGAACGCGGTTCGGGTGGTCGTTCGGCCCGCGGCGGGCGCGCTCGAGGACGTCGAGTTCCGCGCCCTCCGATTCGACGGTCTCGACGACGTCGCCGACGGTCGTCGGCCAGCCCGCGACGGCCAGTCGGGCCTCGGCGTAGCGGCCGAGCTCCCCGAGCCCGGTGCGGGTCAGCTCGGCGTGCTCGGAGAGGTTGACGTTCCCTCCGGAGACGACGACGGCGACGCGTTCGTCTTCGAGGTCGGTCTCCTCGGAGAGCGCGGCCGCAAGCGGCGCCGCGCCCGCGGTTTCGGCGACCGTCTTCGCTCGCTCAGCCAGCAGCGTGACCGCGGTCGCGAGTTCGCGATCCGTGACGCCGACCACGTCGTCGACGACCTCGCGGGCGTTCGCGAAGGTGGTCTCGAGCATCCGGGTGTCGGCGATCCCCTCCGCGACGGTGTCGACGTCCGCCAGCTCGTGGATGCGGTCGTTCTCGAGGGCGGGTTTGGCGTGGAGGGCTCCCTCGGGCTGCACCCCAACGACCCGAATATCCGGATCAACAGCCTTCAGCACGGTACCGATCCCCGAGATCAGCCCCCCGCCGCCGATGGCGACGAGGACGGTGTCGGGATCGGGGTACTGCTCGAGCAACTCGAGGCCGACCGTTCCCTGGCCCGCGATGATCGCTTCGTCGTCGAAGGGGTGGACGAACGTCTCGCCCGTCTCCTCGGCCCGCTCGAGGGCGTACTCGTAGGAGCGTTCGTAGATCTCGCCCTCGACGATGACCTCGGCGCCGTAGCCGCGGGTGGCCTCGATCTTCGCCGCGGGGGTGACCTCGGGGACGACGATGGTCGTCTCGATCCCCAGCAGGTCTCCCGCCAACGCGACGCCCTGGGCGTGGTTGCCCGCGCTCGAGGCGATGACGCCCGCCTCCCGTTCGCGCTCGGAGAGCTGGGCCATCCGGTTGTACGCCCCCCGGATCTTGAACGAGCCGGCCCGCTGGACGTTCTCGAGTTTGAGCCCGACCGACGCGGCGCCGCTCAGTTCGGCGAACGTTCGCGAGGTGTCGAGCGGCGTGCGGTGGACGACGTCGGCGATGCGGTTGCGGGCCGCCTCGACGTCCTTGGGGGAGATCCGGCGCTCGCTCACCGCGTCCCTCCCGTTGCTGCGGACGACTGTGGCTCGGTCGCTTCTCCGTCTTCGAGCGCGCGGATCGTCTCCACGAGGACTGCGGCGCCGTGCTCGAGGCTCCGTTCGTCGACGTCGAAGTGGGGCGTGTGGTGGCTGTCGGGGTGGTCGGTGCCGACGATCAGGTAGGTCGCCAGCCCGCCCTCGTCCTGGACTCGTTCCATGAGGAAGGTCGCGTCCTCGCTCGCGCCGAAGTCGGCGCGCTCGACGACCCTGTCGATCCCCTCGACGCCGCGGGCGACCTCGGCGACCACGGCGGCGAGTTCGGGGTCGCTGTCGGCCCGCGGGGACCTGCTGACGACGTCGACCTCGGCCTCGCAGTCGTGGAGTTTCGCCGCCGAGCGGACGACCCGTTCGAACCGCGATTCGACGTACTCCATCAGCTCGGTCGTCTCGCCGCGGGCCTCGGCCTCCATGCGGGCCTTCTCGGCGATGACGTTGCTCGCGCTGCCGGCCTCGGCGTAGCCGACGTTGACGCGGGTCATCCCGTCGCTGTGGCGCGGAATGGCGTAGATGTTCTCGATGGCGGTTCCCATCGCGTGCATGGCGTTGGCTCCCTCCTCGGGGGCCTTCCCGGCGTGGGCCGACTCGCCCTCGATGTGGACGTCGAGGTGACACATCGCGAGCGGTTTCTCGATCCCGGCGATGACTTCACCCGTCGGGTGGTCGAGTCCGACGTGGATCGCGAGCAGGTAGTCCAGATCGTCGGCGAAGCGGCTCTTGGCCATCGGACAGCCCCCGCCGCTGACCTCCTCGGCGGGCTGGAAGAAGACGACCAGCCGACCCGAAAAGTCGCTGTCCTTGATCGCCTCCAGCGCCGCGAGCCCCCAGGTCATGTGGGCGTCGTGACCGCAGGCGTGCATCGCGCCGTCGATCTTCGAGCGAAAGCCCTCGGCGGCCGGGAGATGGTCGACGTCGTCGGCTTCCTCGATGAACAGCCCGTCGATGTCGACCCGGAGGCCGATCGACGGCCCCTCGCCGCGGTCCAGCACCGCGACCGCGCCGGTGTTCCCGCCGGCCATGCACTCGAGCAGGTCCTCGTCGGCCCCCCACTCGCGAGCGCGCTCGCGCCAATCCTCGAGGCGGTCCTCGCCGGGAACGGCCATCCGATCGGCCGGGTCGTAGGCGTCGGAGCCGATAGCCAGTTCGTCGACGCCGATGCGCTCGAGTTCCTCGACGAGGCGGTGCGTGGTGTAGAACTCCCGCCACGCGGGTTCCGGGTGACAGTGGAAGTCCCGGCGGACGGCGGACAGTCGGTTCCGGATCGGGTCGCTCATGGGAGTCGATGACTCCCCCCACGAACTTAATTGTACACAATTGTCGTTAACGTCGACTACACAAAAAGGATAAGGTAGATGGTGACAATCGTACGCCAACGCGTCGCTCAGGCGTGAACTATCATGAGCAAGCCAGATATCGTCGTCCTCCGCGAGGGGACGGAAGGACTCTCGATGGAATCGTACGCCGAAACGCTGCGCGAGCGCCTCCCCGAGGCGACCGTCGAACTCGCCCGCACGCCGAAACAGGAGCGCGAACTCGTTCCGCAGGCGAAGGTCGTCACGGGCGTCACGATCGAGGAGGAGCTACTCGAGGACGCCGACCGACTGGAACTCTTCGCGTGTACGTTTGCCGGCACAGACCACGTGCCGATGGACGCGCTCGCCGAACACGGCGTCGTCGTCACGAACGCGGGCGGGATCCACGCGCCGGGCATCGCCGAGCAGTCGATCGCGAATATGCTCGTCTTCGCGCGGAACCTCCACGAGGGGTGGCGACGCAAATCGAACGGCGAGTGGCGCCACTTCCAGTCCCACGAGTTCACCGACAGCACCGTCACCGTCGTCGGCCTCGGCTCGATCGGCCAGGAGATCGTCAAGCGCCTCGAGGGGTTCGAGGTCGAGACGATCGGCATCCGCTACACGCCCTCGAAGGGCGGGCCGACCGACGAGGTGCTCGGCTTCGAGGAGGAGGATATCCACGACGCCTTCTCGCGCAGCGAGTACGTCGTGCTGGCCTGTCCGCTGAACGACCTCACCCGCAACCTCGTCGACGAGGACGCGCTGGCGACGCTGCCGCCCGAGGCTGTGATCGTCAACGCGGCACGGGGCGGGATCATCGACACCGACGCGCTGGTCTCGGCGCTGCAGTTCAGCGGGATCCGGGGTGCCGCCCTCGACGTCACTGATCCCGAGCCGCTGCCCAACGACCACGAGCTCTGGGATCTCGAGAACTGCCTCATCACGCCCCACACGGGCGGCCACACGCCGAAACACTGGGACCGACTGGCCGACATCGTCGCGACGAACGTCGACGCGCTCGAGGACGGGCGTGGATTCGAAAACGTCGTCTTCCGTCCGGACTCGAGTTGATCGCATGGCCAGCGACGACACCCGGTCGACGACCGATCACGGCGATCGAACGACGACCGACCACAGCGATCAGACCGCGGCGCCCGACGACGTTCGGTTAGGGCCGCCCGACGATCCGCGAGCCGAGGATCCCGCCGCCGACCCGCGAGCGGACTACGACTACGTCGGCGGCAGGATCGACCGCCCGACCCTCGTCTCCGATCTCCGGCGACGGATCGACGGCGAGGTCCGGTTTGACGAGTACAGCCGCCAGCTGTACGCGACCGACGCCAGCGCCTACGAGATGACGCCCATCGGCGTCGTCCTGCCACGATCGACCGAGGACGTCGCCAGCGTCGTCGCCTACTGCGCCGACCGGGAGATTCCGGTGTTGCCCCGTGGTGGGGGGACGAGCCTCGCGGGCCAGGCGGTCAACGAGGCCGTCGTCCTCGACTTCACGACCCACATGGGCGACCTCCTCGAGATCGATCCCGACGAGCGACGGGCGACCGCACAGGCGGGGGCCGTCCTCGCCGAACTCAACGACGAACTCGAGCCCCACGGGCTGAAGTTCGCGCCCGACCCCGCCGCGGGAAATCGCAGCACGGTCGGGGGCGCGGTCGGCAACAACTCGACGGGCGCCCACTCGCTGCAGTACGGCAAGACCGACGCCTACGTCGAGGCCTGCGAGGTCGTCCTCGCGGACGGCTCCGTCGAACGGTTCGGCGAGGTCACGGTCGGGACGCTGCGCGAGCGGGCCGACCCCGAGGGAACCCTGCTCGAGCGTATCTACGAGGATCTTCGGCGCGTGATCGACGAGGAGGCAGAGGCGATCGCCGAGGCGTTCCCGCAACTGAAGCGCAACGTCTCGGGGTACAACCTCGATCGACTCGTCGCGGAGGCTTACGGCGAGCCCGACGCGTTCGACGAGAACAGCGGCGAGTCCGTCGAGATCGACGGCGAGCCCGACCCCGACGCGACGGTCAACCTCGCGCGCGTGTTCGCGGGCAGCGAGGGGACGCTGGGCGTGCTCACGGCGGTCGAGGTCTCCCTCGAGCCGATCCCCGAGACCACGTCGGTCGCCCTGCTGACCTACGAGGACCTGCTCGAGGCGATGGCCGACGTCGACACCATCGTCCGAAACCACGACCCCGCGGCGATCGAGGCGATCGACGACGTGCTGATCGACCTCGCCGGGCGAACCGAGGAGTTCGCCGACGTCGTCGCACAGCTCCCTGCGGGCACCGAAACCGCGCTGCTCGTGGAGTTCTACGCCGAAAGCGACGACCACGGCCGCGAGCAGGTCGCCGACCTGCTGGCCGATCGGCTGCCCGACGAGACCGTCCCGGATCCGACCGCGGACGAGGGTGCCGCCGACGCCGCGGGGAACGCGACCGCCTCCGGCGACCCCGTCCGCGCCTTCGACGCGCTCGAGGCCCACGCGCCCGACGAGCGCGCCGAACTCTGGAAGCTCCGCAAGAGCGCGGCGCCGATCCTGCTCTCGCGAACCTCCGACGCCAAACACATCTCCTTCATCGAGGACACCGCGGTCCCGACCGAGAACCTCGCCGACTACGTCGCGGACTTCAAGGAAGTACTGGCCGATCACGACACGTTCGCGAGCTTCTACGCCCACGCGGGGCCGGGCTGTATGCACATGCGCCCGCTGGTCGACACCAAAAGCGAGGCCGGCCTCGAGGAGTTCGAGTCCCTCGCCGACGCGGTGACGGATCTCGTCGTCGAGTACGGCGGCTCCGTCTCGGGCGAGCACGGCGACGGCCACGCCCGCACCCAGTGGAACCGCAAGCTGTACGGCGAGGACGTCTGGGCGCTCTTCCGCGATCTGAAGTCGACGTTCGACCCCGACTGGCTGCTGAACCCGGGGACGGTCTGTGGCGACCACCGGATGACCGAGCACCTGCGGTTCGACCCCGACTACGAGTTCGAGGCCGGCTTCGAGCCGACCCTTCGCTGGGAGAACGAGAACGGGTTCCAGGGAATGGCCGAGCTCTGTCACGGCTGCGGGGGCTGTCGCAGCGAGCAGGAGACCACCGGCGGGGTGATGTGCCCCACCTACCGCGCGGCCGAGGAGGAGAGCCTCAGCACCCGCGGCCGGGCGAACGCGCTGCGCCAGGCGATGAGCGGCGACCTCGACGCCGACGCCACCGACGCCGAGTTCTTAGCGGAGATCATGGACCTCTGTATCGGCTGCAAGGGCTGTGCCCGGGACTGCCCGAGCGAGGTCGACATGGCCAAACTCAAAGCCGAGGTCGAACACGCCGCCCACCAGGAAGGCGGTGCGGGCCTACGCGAGCGCCTGTTCGCCAACGTCGACCGGCTCAACGCCGTCGGCTCCGCGCTGGCACCCGTCTCGAACTGGGCCGCATCGCTGCCCGGATCGGGACTCGTCGCGGAGAAGACCCTCGGAATCGCCCGCGAGCGCGACCTCCCCTCGTTCGCCGACCAGTCGCTCGAGGACTGGTTCGACGCTCGAGGGCCTCGGGTCGACCCCGCAGAAGCCGACCGCAAGGTGCTGCTCGTCCCCGACGCCTACACCAACTACAACCACCCGCGGGCCGGGAAGGCGACGGTACAGGTCCTCGAGACCGCGGGCGTCCACGTCCGGATCCCCGAGGACGTGACGGCGACCGGTCGTCCGGCCCACTCGAAGGGCTTTCTCGACGTCTCCCGCGAGCGCGCTCGGACGAACGTCGACGCCCTCGCCCCGTACGTCGAGGACGGCTGGGAGGTCGTCCTCGTCGAGCCCTCCGACGCCGTCATGCTCCAGTCGGACTACCTGGATCTGCTCTCGGGACCCGACGTCGAGGCCGTCGCCGAGAGCACCTACGGCGTCTGCGAGTACCTCGAGCGCTTCGACCTGGTCGACCGGCTTCCGACCGCCGACCCCGGCGAGGCGCTGACCTACCACGGCCACTGCCACCAGAAGGCGACGAAGAAGGACGGCCACGCGGCCGGCGTCCTCGAGGCCGTCGGCTACGAGGTCGACGCGCTCGACTCGGGCTGCTGTGGGATGGCCGGCTCCTTCGGCTACGAGGCCGAACACTACTCGCTCAGTCGGAAGATCGGCGACGTGCTCCTCGAGCAGATCGCGGGCAGCGACGGCGAGACGGTCGTCGCTCCCGGCGCGTCCTGTCGAAGCCAGATCGCGGGCTACGACGGCCGCGAGGAGCCACCGCACCCGATCGAGAAGGTTTCGGAGGCGCTCTCGCGGTAGCCTCCGAAATCCCTTCGATTTCGACGCCGTCCTTCGGGAGGAACGGTATCTGCAAAGCGCGACCAGTGTACGGAGGATTATTCGTCGCGCCTCCGAAGAACGGGGTATGCACCAGATAGTCGGAGGCGAACGGCCGTGAACCTCTCCGGAATCGACCACGTCGTGCTCACCGTTTCGGACCTCGAGCGAACCTGCGCGTTCTACGAGGCGCTGGGCGCCGAGGTGGTCACCTTCGACGACGGACGAACGGGTGAACGCAGGGCTCTGCAGTTCGGCGAGCAGAAGATCAACCTTCACCCAGTCGACACCGACGTCGAGCACGTCGCCGCGGCGCCGACCCCCGGCGCGGGCGATTTCTGTCTGCTGACCGAGACGCCGATCGCCGAGGTCGAGAAACGTCTCCGCGAGCGGGACGTCGACGTCGTCGAGGGTCCGGTCGAGCGAACCGGTACGGTCGGTCGCCTCGAGTCGGTGTACGTCCGGGATCCGGACGGAAACCTCGTCGAGATCGGGCGGTACGAGGACGACTGATACGGATTGCTGTACCGATTTACCGGCGCAACCGCCGCACGGGTCGCGGTTGCGCCGGTACTGACTTA